>DAOVMP010000101.1 GCA_030630695.1 Candidatus Woesearchaeota archaeon | reverse complement strand
CATAACCTTTATAAATGAACATATACTACTTAGTATTCCTGTTATCAGGAGGAGATATTAATGATTGTTCAAAAAGATTTTTTAAACAAAATCAGAGAGTTTGGATTAAACAGCTATGAAGCAAAACTATGGACTGCTTTACTATCTAGAGGAACTGCTACAGCAGGTGAATTATCCGATATTGCTAATGTTCCTAGATCAAGATCTTATGATGTTTTAGAAAGTCTAGAAAGAAAAGGCTTTGTTATCATGAAATTAGGCAAACCAATTAAATATATTGCAGTACCTCCTGCAGATGTCTTGGAAAGAGTTAAAAAAGTTGTTCTAGACGATGCTGACAAACAGGCTAAGTCTTTAGAAAAACTGAAGAAAACAGAAGTTTTTACTGAATTGAATGTTTTGCATAAACGAGGTGTAGATACTGTTGATCCTATGGATCTTTCAGGTGTTATAAAAGGTCGAGATAACATATATTCCTACCTGAATAGCATTTTCAAGACAGCTAAAAAGTCAATTTTAATCATGACAACTGATACTGGTTTTGTTAAAAAAGCAGAATCATTGAAAAATTCAATAAAAAAAGCAAAGGAAAAAGGAATTAAGATTAAGATTTTAGCGCCGATTTTTAAATCTAATAAATCTGCTTTAAATATCCTTTCAAAATACGCTTCTATTAAAAATAACACAGATTTTACATCTAGATTTTGTGTTGTTGACAACAAAAATGTTGTTTTCATGGCTCTGGATGACAAGACAGCGCATCCCAACTATGATTTTGGTGTTTGGGTAAGAACAGAATTCTTTGCAAAGTCTTTCTTGAACATTTTTGACAAATTTTGGAACCTATCTAAGATAGCTAAATAAGCAAAGATTTTTATATTATTGTGTTCTTTTTATCTCTATAATAAGTAAAGAGGTGGTTTTATGGCTGAAGAAGCTTTATTAAGAATTACTCTTGCCGCAGTTATTGGAACATTGGCTGCTATTGTGTATTGTTTGAGAATTATGGTTTTAATGGAAAGGAGAGTAGGACGAATTGAAACTCATATTGATAACATGGTTAGCAAGATTTTGAAAGAAGAACTTAAAATTAAACGCATGGTTAAGAGAAGAAGGTGACTGTTTTGTTTTTAAAAACTCCCGCTATATCTTTATTGCAAGAAGCCAAAGGTTTGATTAAAAAATCAGGTGTTATTCCTGTTTCTAATGTTGCAAGAGAATTGACAAGAAGAAAAATCCTTAATAAAAATAACAACGCATACTATAATAATATATTTAATTTCTGTTGTTTTGTGTTAAAGAATCAAAAAACCAAAACACAATATGTTCAAAAGTTTAATCAAATGCTTAATTTTATTGAATCTTGTGATATTTTTGAAAACTGTCAGTCTTTTATTCCTAAAGGGGCTGTTGTTTTATCTAATATCCCAAAATTAAGTTCTTACACAGGCAATGATTTGGATTTGGTTTTGCTAAAAGCAGAGGCAGTTGCGGAAAATTCAGTTGTTCTCGACCAAAATGCTTTGAAAATGCTTGTTTTTGCCAAGAAAAACAATTTATTGGTCTATGTTGTGGCTAGTATTTTTAGTATTGATGTGCATTCTAGATATCAACCTAAGCTTTGTCTTGATTATTCTTTGTTTGATGGAATTATTTCAGAACATGGATTTGAAAAATTGGACGTGTTTATGAAAAATTCTAGAAGTTCTTTTAATTGGCTGTTCTTTTAATATATTTTATTCAGTTTTTCTATTTAATTCTTTCTGAAGTGTACCGATCTCTTTTTGTATTTGTTTTTTCTTTTTTACATTGTCTTCTAGGTTTAGCAGCACTCCGCATTCAGGGCATTTGAATTCAAAATCAGTTGATTGTTCAAAATCCAGGCGTATGCAGTTGTGCTTGCATATGTAGAATTGTGAACTGTTTTCTCTTTGTAGTCTTTCTCTAAGATTATCAAGTCTGTTTTTCTTTAAATTCTTTATTACATCTTTTATCCTGATCGCATTAAAAGTCCAATAATAGATGTACCAGCCCTTTTTTTTATCCTTTTTTCGTATAAAGGAAACTAAATTATGGTCGTATAATCTATAGAGCATGTTTCTAGTCAGGTTTATCTCCTTTCTAATTGATTCAGCTAATTTAAACTCAGAAACATTTCTTCTGTTCTTTAACGCCTTAACTAAGGGCAAAACGTCTTCACCTGCCACCTGGCAGATAATATTGTCTATTTCCTTTTTAGTTAATTTCATCCTACTGTCTTCACTCTCAACTTTTTAGGTAATATATTCTAATGTTGTAACTATATAAAGGTTTTGTTTAGAAGGCTTGTAAAGCTTATTCCCTTATCTTTTAGAAGTCCTCTAGTAGCCATATAGTGCTTTCCTGTCTCTTTAAGATTTTTTATTTGTATAAATCGCCAGTTTGTTCTGCTGAACTTAATAGCTATCCATGGCTCGGCATTTGTTTTTTGAGCATATTCTAGTAACTCATTAATCTCTCTTTTTTCTAGATATTGATATTCTGATTTTGTGCTTTTGCATTCTATTGCTAATTTGCGTTTTAAGTTAGCAGCAATGATGTCTGGTGAGGGGTACTTTATTGAACCACTTCCTGCAACTCTGCAGGCCGCCCAGTCAGAAGTCTGCCAAAACATGTGTATTATCTCGCGTTCTGCATTTGTTCCTTTCTTTTTTTGGTTCATGTTTTTGCTATATTTTCAAGTATTATATATTTTACTCTTTTATTAGGATATTTTTTTGTTTTTTTATTCCAAAAAGTATTTAAATAACCCTTGTTTTTTCATTTTCGGGGTGTTTATAATGGTAAAACAAGAAAGACTTATTCCTTTGGCTGCAATGGAGAAATTAATGAAAAAAGCAGGCGCAGAACGAGTTTCTGATAAGGCTAAGGTCGCTTTAAAAGAAGTTCTTGAAGAATATGCTACTAAGATCTCTAGCGACGCTGTTCGGTTTGCATTGCATGCAGGTAGAAAAACAGTTAAGTCTGGCGATATTAAATTAGCTGTAAAGAAATAATCATTTTAAAATCTTAAACTTTGCAAAATCTTTAGCTCCAAAGCTGTTATCAAATACGATTCTTGCATCTTCTTCTAATATATGTTCGTCTTTATACCTTGCACTGTAGTGTGTTAAGATTAATTTCTTGACATTTGCTTGTGCAGCTATTTGTGCAGCTTCTTGTGCAGTCATATGTTTGTACT
>DAOVMP010000027.1 GCA_030630695.1 Candidatus Woesearchaeota archaeon | reverse complement strand
CTTTAAAAATAGAAGAAGGAGTATATCTTTTAGGCGGCTGAGTTTCTTTGCTATGAAAAATGATCTTTTTCACGTCGATAATATCATTCTTTTTAACATCTGGCAATTCAATTTCTTCTAACTTAACATAAGGAACATAATAAACATGCCAGTTTTTCTCAATAGTTCGAGAACCCTTTGCTATGAAAATCTCTTTTTTAACATCAATATCAATAGTCATTGTTTCTCTAACCGCGGGCGTAGAGAAAGTTGCCATAAATCTCTTTACAATTAAATCATAGACTTTAGCAGGACGATCATCTAATTTTCTAGGAGTAATACCTGTAGGATAGATTGCAGGATGAGCAGGATCTGTTTTTTTACCATCATGTGGAATTAAAGATTTAATTTTTAGCAAGTCATTGCATAATTTTGTGTAGTTTTTATGTTTAGCTAATGATTTTAGGATTTTAGTGTAACCAATTGCTGCAGGCAATTGCTGAGAAGAAGTTCTTGGATATGAAATAAGTCCAGTACTGTATAAATCTTGTGCTATAGATAAAGTTTCCTTAGGTTTAATACCAAAACATCTATACGATTCGGTTTGTAAAGATGTTAAATCAAAAGGGTGAGGTTGAGACTGATTAAATCTTTTTCTATTCACATTTTCTACGTTACCTTGCTTTTCATTTTTAACTGTCTTCATTACTTTATCAGCTTTCTTTTTATCCCAAAATTTATCTTCTTTATGCCAAGCGATTAATGGAGCTTTTTTTGCCTCTCCATTTAATTCTATCTGCCAAAAAAGGACTGGCTTGAAAGCTTTGATTTCTTTTTCTCTATCTACAACTATTTTTAATGTAGGACCTTGAACTCTTCCAGTACTTAAAATTTTAAACATACCTGTAGAAGTAATAGCAGAAGTTAAAGCTCTTGACAAATTAATACCATAGTAATAATCTAAGAAATGTCTTGTTTCTCCTGCTTCTGCCTGCCCCCAATCCAAAGTTTTCTGAACAGAATCATAAGCTTGAATTAAATCAGGCTTTGTTAATGTAGAGAACTTCATTCTTTTTGCATCATTCCTATTACAAATTAATCTAATAATGTTTAAACCAATAACTTCCCCTTCAACATCATAGTCGCAGGCGACTGTAAAAGAGGTAGCATTTTTTGCCAGCTTTTTTAGAACATCAAAGTATTTTTTTGAAAAAGCAGAAGACTTTGAAATCTCATAAGTAGGAACCCATTCAATATCAAAAATAGGATATTTAAAACCTTTAGATTTAACTTTTTCTGCTAGTCCGAAAAGATGTCCCACTGCACAACCGATAACTAGATCTTTATTACCATGAGTAATTTTATAGTAAGGAACACCTTTGATATTCTCTTTAATAGGTCTGCCATCAGCTAAAGCATCTGCAATTCTTTTACTGGCATTTGGTTTCTCTGTAATGATCAATTCATACATACCCTTTTGAAAAAAACAAATACTTTAAAAAGGTTTGCATACTATATATAGCAAACCAGTATAAAAAGAGGTTTTTTAATGAAAAGAACTAGCCTAAGAAGGGTTTCACATATAGTTAATGTTCTAACAAAGCACGGATTAGGCCATTTTATACAAGCATATGGACTATCCCGGCACTTACCATTTCTTAAAAGATGGACTATAGAAACTAGTAAAAACCAAGATATTCCTGTTCGATTACGCAAAGCAATGGAAGAATTAGGAGGAGCATATATCAAATTAGGACAATTATTAAGTTTACGTCCTGACTTGGTTCCTTCAACATGGTGTGATGAATTTAAGAAATTATTAGATAAAACAAAACCTGTTGGTTATGAACAAATAAAGCCAATAGTTGAGAAAGAACTAGGAAAACCAATTAATAAAATATTTTCTGCATTTGACCGCAAACCTATTGGATCTGCTTCAATAGCACAAGTTCACCTGGCAACTCTTAAATCAGGACAAAAAGTAGTTGTAAAAGTACAACGGCCCAATACAAAAGAAAAATTTGAATCAGACATTACATTATTGTATTATTTAGCACGCAAGATTGACAAATATATCACAAATCATGCCAGCCCATTAGATGTGATAGAAGAATTTGAAAGATATACTAAACGCGAACTAGACTTTGTAAATGAAGCACGCAATGCAGACCGATTTTACAAAAATTTCCGCGGCTCTAAAAAAGTAGAAATTCCCAAAGTCTATTGGCAGTATACTAAACCTCAAGTATTAGTAATGCAGCATATTAAAGGCGAAAAATTATCAGAGATAAAACTTAAAAAAGGACAGAAATCTAAAATCGCTAAAATAATTGCAGATAGTGTATTTAAGCAGGCACTTGAAGACGGTTTTTTCCATGCAGATATGCATCCTGGAAACATAATGGTTCTGCCTAAAGGCCGGATAGCCTTGCTTGATTTTGGAATAGTATCTGAACTAGATCCCACACTACGTAAATTAGAATTAGAAATGTACCTAGCAATTGTAAATAAAGATGTTCGACAAGTTACACGCGTTTTGCTTAAAGAAGGACTGCCAACTGAAGAAACAGATTTACAAGCATTTGCAATAGAT
Organism: Candidatus Woesearchaeota archaeon; assembly: GCA_030630695.1. Lineage (GTDB taxonomy): Archaea > Nanobdellota > Nanobdellia > Woesearchaeales > ARS49 > WJKI01. The sequence goes on along the minus strand of DAOVMP010000027.1, from coordinate 3,813 downwards.
TGTGAAAATATATTGGATGAATGGTATGGAGCAGAACTAAAAGCAGCACGAATAACAAGCATGATGCATCATCTATTTAACAATTGTGTTGCGCATAAAATCAAAATGCCTACAAACTTAATTTTATTTGGCAAAGGAATGCTAACTGCAGAAGGAACATGCCTATCTGTTGATCCAGATTTTGATTTTTTAACATTTTCCCGGTCTAAAATTGCCCAATTGCTTAAAAAACAAAAAAGACCCTCAAAAGTCATTAAAACATTTATGAGTAAATCCCAAGACTTTGCAGTTAAACTCGCGGATTTACCTAATGAAGCCCTGGATGTTTTAGAAAAAGTAAAACATGGAGCAATCAAAATAGACATGGCATACACAGATGTGCGCCACGTTGGAATGGATATTAATCGAAGCAGTAATCGACTTGCTTATGCAATGGTTATTGCAGCTTTACTAGTTGCTAGTGCTTTATTAATTAATATTACGCCTGCTTTTTATGGATATTCAATATTTTCAATTGTAAGCTTATTCGGAGCCGGTATATTATTAATCATGTTATTTGTTTCAGTTTTACGAGAAGGATCTCCAAAATATGATCCACATAAAAATTGGAAACCAAAGAGGTGATTTATTATGAAAAAAAGAATAGCTTTAATGTGCTTAAAAGTAGGTAAATATGCTGCACGAGAAGCACAAAAAGAAGTTCGAAGTCTGCTTGGAAAACACGGTGTAAAATCTGGTCAAGTTCAAAAAGCAGCTCGAAAAGTAGCTAAACATGGAATGAAAGTAGCTAAAGAAATGCATAAAATAACAGCTCGAGAAGTTCGTATTGCTATGAAAACAGCTCGAAAAGCTAAACAAAAAGTTAAAAGAAAGGTTAAGAAGAGAGTTAAGAAGAAGAGATAGAAGTATATTTTGGTTAAGCTCATTTAGTGAGAGAGTTTTAGAGTTGTTCTTTTGATTGTTGAGTTAATCGATCAAATGAATAATAATTTCATTTACTAATAGCAGTTTCTCTTATCCCGCTAAATCCAATTTAGTATAGCCCATTTCTCTTAAATGTAAATATACTGGAAAAGCCAATTTGTATAATTCTGCTCTGTTTCTATTTCCTTCCTGACGAATTTTCTCTAAACAGTCCCATTTACTTTTGCGGAGTACACGATGAAGTATTCTCGCAAGTTTTTGATCTCTTTTTTGCATCATTTCGATTTTACTTAGATCGATTCCTTTTTCTTTAATTACCTTATCGACTTCTTCGTAGAATTCTTTACTTGTTTTCTCCTTGCGATATCCTTCGATTCTATGTTCATTATCAGATCTTTTAGTGTATTCGTTAACCCCTTCGTACCCTTTTTCATATGCTGTTCTCCTAGAACTATAAGGAAGATAAGCAAAAAAATTATTAAAAAAATATGCGAAGTGTATTTCATCCCAATTTTTTTCTTTCTTTCGGCTTTTATATGTCTGTTTAAATTCTTCTATTTCTCTATCTACAATTTCTTTCATAGTTATCATAGGCTATAATTACTTAGTGACCCTATTTAAAGCTTCACTCTAAACATATCCCAACAACCCACAATTAATGAAAGTGTGTTTTGGGGTATTACCGAGTTTTTGAATAAAAAGAAGTACCTTTATAAACTCTCTTTCCTTATTTTTCTGACTATGATTAATTCATTTAGTGGTGGGGAGCGCTTTGATGATATACTTGGTCAAGGTCTTACTAAAGAGCAGCTTAAGTCAGCTCTTATGATGAATCGGCATGTTATCATTGTTGGACCGCCTGGAATAGGTAAAACCACAATTGCTCGAAATATAGCTAAAATACTACCTTCTGTTACTGCTAATGACTGCGAATATAATTGCGATCCATCAAATCCATTATGTCCTAAATGTCGAGATGGTAAGGTTAAAACTAAAACTGTCAAAGGACTTAATCGCTTTATTCGAATCCAAGGAAGTCCTGATTTAACTGTTGAAGATTTAATAGGAGACATAGATCCTACAAAAGCTCTTAAACACGGAGCAATGTCGTTAGAAGCATTCACACCGGGAAAAATATTCAAAGCCAACAATGGAATATTATTCTTTGACGAAGTAAATCGATGCCCTGAAAAACTACAAAACGCATTATTACAAGTACTTGAAGAAGGCAAAGCAACAATCGGTTCTTACACTGTTGATTTACCTGCAAATTTTATTTTCATAGGAGCGATGAATCCACAAGAAACAGCAGCAACAGAGAAATTATCAGATGTATTTTTAGACCGATTTGATATTGTACACATGGGATATCCTGAAAAATTATCAATAGAAAAAGAAATAGTTTTAGCCAAAGGAATTAAAAAAGCAGAATTTCCATCACAACTATTAGAAATAACAATAGATTTTATTAGAATACTTAGAGCAAATAAAGATTTAATTCGAAAACCAAGTGTTAGAGCGTCTCTAGGACTTTATGAAAGAGCACAAGCAAATGCAATATTAGCTGGCAGAAAAAAAGTAAATGCATCAGACATTGCAAAATCAGTAGTTTCTGTTTTATCTCACAGAATAGAGTTAAAACCATCTGTAAAATATTTACAAACAGAAGAAGAATTTATTGCACAAGAATTTAAAAAATACTGTGCAGAACACGAAGAACTTGAGACGAGTGGTGGTTGTCTTTAGCACTGAGCGAGAAGTAGGCGAGTTTTCTAAAGCAGAAGAGTATCAAGGCAAACTACAAATACAATTACTTGATGATAAACTAATGCATTCTGTACTAGAAGATGATCAAAAAACAATAGACGACGGAAAAATCATTGAAGATGGAATAAATCGCGGAATGAGTGCATTTGTTCCTAACATGATGTTTGAAAACCTAGTTAAAAATTTTTCAATTGCTAAACAGCTTTATGGAGAAAAATTATTACGTTTAATAGCAGGATATGATCCTAAATATCTTGAAAAGAATGTTCGAATACCAGAATTTCAGAAAAAACTAAAAAAAGAAATTGAAGAAAGGATTGAAAACTTAACAACTAAAAAATTACTAGACAAAGACGGAACAATAACAGACAAAGGAATAGAATTAGCTTCATTATCTCTTTATATTGAAGAAATTGACAACTTAATTGCAAAAGGAGCAATTGGAGAAAAAATACACAAACAAAGGTCACATTATGGAGAAAAATCATCTGTCCGCGCTTTTAAAAAAGGAGATAGGTACAGAGATATTGCAATTCGAAAATCAATTCGAATGGCAGTTAGAAGAGGGCATAAAAAAATAGAAAAAGAAGATCTTAGAACATCTGAACGACAAAGCAAAGGAGCAGTATATATTGTATATGGAATGGACAGTTCTGCATCAATGAAAGGAGATAAAATTCATTCCTGCAAAAAAGCAGGAGTTGCACTTGCGTATAAAGCTATCTCAGATAAAGATAAGGTTGGCTTAGTTGTATTTGGAACAGAAGTAAAAGATTCAATCGAACCAACAGACGATTTTGGTTTTTTATTAAACAGAATTACACGAATTCGTGCTTCAAAACAAACAGATTTTAAAAAAATGATAGACCGCGCTTCAGAAATGTTTCCTGCACACGATGTTACAAAACATTTGCTTATATTAACAGATGCATTGCCAAATGTTGGGGAAGAACCAGAAGAAGAAACACTTGCCGCAGTATCAGGAGCAAGGGCTAAAGGAATAACAATATCAGTAATTGGAATCAAATTAGATGAAAAAGGAGAAAAGTTAGCTAAGAAAATTACAAAATTAGGTAATGGTAAACTCTATATGGTTCGTGATTTAGGAGAAGTAGACAGGAT
>DAOVMP010000069.1 GCA_030630695.1 Candidatus Woesearchaeota archaeon | reverse complement strand
TTTCAAGTTTGCGGGTAAATTTCTGCATTGCTTTTGTTTTTCGTTCTGTTTCAACTTGTTTATCTAGGATAGATGCCAGTGCATCGCTGTATTTTTTGAATTCTTTTTGCTTGTATTTTTTGTATATTCTTAATTCTATAGGTACAATATCTATTATTTCTTCAGTTGAATAGACTATTCTTGGGTTTACAGGACGATTTGCTAACTTTTGCACTGTTGCATAGAGTTTTTCTATTTCTTCATTGCTTAAATTTTTGCTTAGTTTATCTATTCCTGAACAAAAGCAGAGTTCTTCGGCATATGTTTTTCCTATTCTTAGTTTTACTGCAAGTGTTTTTGATATTGTTTCGTCAGAGTTTTTGATTGCTTTAGCAAGTGATTCTCTGCTGAATAAATTATATTTACTGAGAGGAACGATATATTTTTGGCCTTGTTTTATTGTTCTGTTTTTCCATTTTTGCGCCCATAATGCCAGCAGTATATTTTCGTTTTGACATAAAATAACATTTCCTTTGCTGAATAACTCTATAATTAAGGAATATTTATTTTTTTTCTCAAGTTTTATCTCAATTATTCGTTCGTTTTGTATTTGATTTATTTCTCTTATTCGTGCATTGCTGATTTTTTCTCTGAGAAATGTGGCAAATTCAGATATTTTTTTGGGCATGTCGTATTTTTTTGCAGATAAGTAAATAAAAGATGGCAAGATGATTTTAAGAAGTTTTTTCCCTTTACTTGGAACATGTAATTGCAATAAAAGACTTTCTTTTGAAGGTTGATATATTTGGTCTATTTTTGCATTGATTAAATCTTGTAGTTCTTTCAAGAGAAATCTTATTTCAATACTTGTCAGCTCTTTTTTCATTCTACATGCCTATACCTATCATGCTTACTCCCATTATTATGAATAATATTCCCAGCCATTTATATAAATTCATCTTTTCTTTTAGTAATTTTATCGATAATAAGCATACCCATATATATATCAAGGAAACAAAGGCGTACAAAACTGATAATTCTCCTCCACTAAGTGCGATTACCCCAAATATTGTTCCTATTGCATACATAAAACATCCTGCAATAAAATAGTAGTTTTTTAATAGTTTAAATGGGTTTAGGGAAAATGAATTAGAGCTTTTTTTGAAAAAGATAGGACCAAATGCTCCTACCATGGTTCCTAAAATTGTTAGTCCTATTGCCCAGAGTTGTGTTATCATTTTTGTGCCTTTATGGCTTGGTGCTCAACTATTTTACTTCCCTTGCCAATTATGCTTATTCCTAGTATTATGGTAATTATCCCCACCCATTTGAATAGATTTAGTGATTCTAATAGGAAATATTTTGAAACTAAACTTACCCAGATATAACTTGTTGCAAATGTGGGAAATAAAACAGATACATCTCCTCCGCGGTATGCAATAACAAAAAGAACTGCCTCTGTTGCGAAGATTGCTAGTCCAATTATTATTGGCCAATTAAAGAATATTAATGGTAACTTATTTGCTCCTATTTTAAAGAACAATTGCGCAAATCCAGTCATGAGTGCACAGAGAAGTACTAGTCCAATAGCCCATAGTTTTGTTGCCATCTTTTTTATTCTAGCAGTATTTGTATTACTGCAGCATATGCTGGTCTTGCAATGAATACTCCGAATGATAATCCGGCTATTGTTATTAATGCAAATCCTTTTAATAGTCCTGCTCCGGCAAATATTAATGGTGTCATTGCTACCAATGTTGTAAAGTATGCTGCGATGATTATGAAAAATGCTCTTTTATATTTTTCCTTCCATCCACCATATGCTACTTCTTTCTTTATGGTTTCGTCTGCAATGATAATTAAATGATCTACCCCGGTTCCTACGGCGATTATTATTCCTGCGATTGCTGCTAAGTCCAGATTCCATCCAACAAGTGCTGCAAATCCTAATAACATTATCACCTCGCTTATGCTTGTGATTACTATAGGTAATGAAATTTTTAATTTTCTGTATCTTATGAATACTATTATTGCTACCGAAAGTATTGCTAGCGCCCCTACAAGAAGTGCATTGTTTACAAATTGTGTTCCTAATACTGGCGATATATTGTCTGTTTTTACAATGTCTAGTTTTACAGGCAGACTGCCAGTAATTAATATGGTTTGCAATCGTTTCATGTCTTTAAGTGCGTTGTTCATTGCTTCTTGGTTTGTTTGTCCTGTTCCTGAGCCAGAAATAGCTATTTCTGTTGTTGCTCTTCCTTGCAGATCTGCTGCAATGTTTAATCTGTCAACTTCTTGATCATCTAAGTATAATACGATTTGTTCGGATAAGTATTTTCCTCGGTCTTTTGTTATGACTTGTAATGGTCTTGTTGCATCTGCTTGTCTTTGTGCTGCTTCGGGACTTAAGGATATAGAAAACATGAATCCGCATCCCCATCCCCCGTCGCTAAGTTTGCCGCATCCTTGATTTGGATTTATTCCAGAGCATTCTGCTGTTCTGCAGACATATGTTATGTCTTGTCCGCCTTTGAATACTGATGTGTTGACTATTTTTGCTTCAAATTTTCCTTGTTTTGCAAGAAGGTCTTTTACTTCTTCTTCTGTTGCTCCGGCTATTTCTACAAGAATAAATTTATTTCCTTCGCCAAGTATTTTTGGTTTGTCGCGAACTTCTGTCACTACAATGTCGCTAAGCCCGTAGACATTTAATCTTTCTTTTAGATTATCAATCAGTGATGTAAACATTTCTGAACTTATTTCCTCTTCAGGTTGTAGCAGAACTCTTGTTCCTCCCTGCAGATCAAGTCCTTTTCTTAGATTATTTGTAGGTGCATCTCCTATTTTTATTCCAATATCTTGTGTTCCAAGTATTTTTGTTTCTGTTTTTGGTGTTTTGATTGTTTTGTTTATTGTTTTATTGACGAGTTTTGTTTCATTATCTATTGTTTCGTTTACTTGTATTGTTTCTGTTATTGTTTTCCATTCCATTTCATCCAGTTCTGTTATTTGGACTAGAGGTTTTGTTTTGAGTTTATAGATTTCTTTATTTGTTTCGATTGTTACATATACCTCTGGTTTTAGTTCACTGACAAAATCATAATAATCTTGTTGTGTATGTATTGGCCTATTATTCATTGATATTATTTTTTCTTTTGATAGAGGTGCAAGTCCCGGTTTTGGGTTTTCTATTCCTGCAATAGCCGCTGAACTATTTTTTTCTATTGTTTTGATTATTACTCCATCATTCCACGGCATTGGTTTTATTGATACTATTGCAAACACTAGGAAAATCAGTAGTAAAATTACTCTCCAGTTTTTGATTATTTTTTTGAATTTATTCATTGTTTCAAACCCCGTTTGAAACCTTGAAAATTTCAACTATTATATTTTACTTTGAAATTTTCATTGTTTTCGATTCTTTTTCTCAAGATGCCACCGCAATATTCCTGCATTTTGTATCCAGGTGTTCAGCATGTCAAATGCCAGTCCAATAATAATTATAAGCATGATTTGTTTTATTACATCAGATGTTGTGAATGTATATGCCACTATTGCTGCCAGGAAAGATGTCATTGACATTGTCATTCCTGTTTTCATTGCACTTACTATTCTTTGAAATATTATTCCTTCTTTTCTTTTGATCACTCTTGTTGTTAAAAGTATATCCGTGTCTACTGAGTATCCTATAAGCATAAGAAATGCTGCAACTCCCGCAGTTGATAATTTTACTCCTAATGCAGATACAACTGCTAATGTGCATATCATGTCAGATGATGCTGCGAGTATTACAAATAATGATGGCACTGTTTTTCTAAAAGTTATGAAAACAACCACTCCCATTGCTAGAAAAGCAATCAATATCGCGGTTATTGTTTGTTTAAAGAATCTCTCTCCTAGTGCAGACCCCATTGATTCTATTGTGTATTTATCTTCGATTAATTTTATTCCAGAATCTTCTATGGCTATTTTTAGCTCATCTATATCTGCATCTGCTGCTTCTATTATTATTGCTTTTAGTCTTCCTGCTTCTGTTATACTTCTTGCCCCAATATCTGCTGCGGGTATTAATAAACTTATATCTGATTGTAACTTATCTATATCCACTTCTTGGGTTGTGGGTATTGTTACTGTTATTCCTCCTTTTAGAGATACTCCTTTTT
>DAOVMP010000054.1 GCA_030630695.1 Candidatus Woesearchaeota archaeon | reverse complement strand
ATTAAAACAATATTTGCTTCTTGTTTGAAAAAATTAAACATGCGTAATTATCCTGAATTAATCAAAGGAGTTCGCGGAACTTCAAATAAAGATCATGTACCAGAACACCTAGCTAAAGGAATATTGCGCGCAAAACACGAAGTATATGTTAACAAAGATGGAACAATACGATACGACATGACACAATTACCAATAACACACTTTAAACCAAAAGAAATCGGCACACCTGTTTATAAACTAAAAGAAATAGGCTATTCCAAAGATGTTAATGGCAAAGAATTGATTAATAACGAACAAGTTTTAGAATTAAAACCACAAGATATAATCTTACCTGACTGTGATGCCTCGCCAGATCCTGGAGCTGTTGAAATATTAATGAAATCAACACGCTTTATTGATGATTTACTAATTAACTTTTATGGTTTAGCACCATATTACAATGTAAAAACACCTTTAGATTTAATCGGACAAGTAATGTTGTGTTTGGCACCCCATACATCTGCAGGAATCATTGGCCGCCTGATCGGATTTTCCAAAACACAAGGATTTTTTGCACATCCACTGATACATGCTGCAACCAGACGCGATTGCGACGGAGACGAAGCATGTATTTCATTAGTTCTTGACGCTTTTTTGAACTTTTCTAAAAGTTTTTTACCCGAATCACGCGGATCAACAATGGATGCACCACTAGTTTTAACCACTATTCTAAATCCAGCAGAGGTAGATGACATGGCATTTAACGTCGATATTGCTTCAAGTTACCCTTTAGAACTCTATGAAGCATCACAAGAACTTAAAAAACCATGGGATATTAAAGTAAAACAAATCGGCCAAATGTTAGGAACCAACAAACAATACGAAGGAATGATGTTCACCCATGATATAACTGACATGAATGATACTGTACTCTGTTCTGCTTACAAAACACTGCCATCAATGGAAGAGAAATTAAAAGGACAAATGGATTTAGCTGAAAAATTACGTTCTGCTGATACAACAGATGTTGCTCGTTTAGTTATTGAGAAACATTTTTTAAAAGACACTAAAGGAAATCTGCGTAAATTTTCTACACAACAATTTCGATGTGTTAACTGCAATGAAAAATTTCGTAGACCGCCATTGTCTGGAAAATGCAACTGTAAAAACAGCAAAATCATATTCACAATATCAGAAGGAAGCGTTGTAAAGTATTTTGAGCCAACCGAAAGCTTGGCTAATAAATATAATGTATCTCCTTATCTGAAGCAGACAATTGCATTACTGCGAAATAGAATAGAAGGAGTATTTGGTAAAGAAAAAGAAAAACAAATGGGTTTAGGAGAGTGGTTTGGGTAGGAAAAGTTTATAACAAATTAAATAAAGAGGATATTATGGCTGATAAACCTCGAATAACCAGTGCAGTCTTAGTAGAACACGAAGGAAAATTTCTACTTGCTGAAAGAAATAAGAAAAATTATCACGGTTATTGGATAATACCTGGCGGTGGAGTCAAGTTTGGGGAGACAATACAGGAAGCAGCAATCCGCGAAATAAAAGAAGAAACAAACCTCGATGTAGAACTTATAAAACAAATTGGTTTTAAAGAAATCGTAAACGTACCTGCAAACTATCACAGTATTATATTCTTTCACCTGGCAAAGCCAAAACATTTAGATATTGAAGCAAAAGAAGATGTTTCTAAGGCTAAATTTTTATCTATCGAAGAAATAAAACAAATAAAATCTCAAGAAAAACTAGCAGAAAGCGCAGAATGGGCGTTAAAAGAGTTAGGTGTTTGGGACGGATAAAAAATGAGTGATAAACCAAAAATCGGAGTGGGATTTGGGGTGATGATTCTAAAAGATGGCAAAGTTTTACTTGGTAGACGACATGATGACCCTGAAAAAGCGTCCAGTTTACTCGATGGAGCAGGAAAATGGACAATGCCCGGAGGCAAACTACACTTTGGAGAGACATTTGAGCAAGGAGCACTTAGAGAAACAAAAGAAGAAACAGGAATTATTCTTAAAAAAATGAAATTGATAGCAATAAATAACGATATAATCGAAACAGCACACTTTATCACAGCGGGAATGCTATGCGAAGACTTTGAAGGCAAAGCACAAGTACTAGAACCAGATGAAATAACAGAATGGAAATGGTTTTCTCTTGAAGATTTACCAAGCCCATTGTATTTTCCTAGTGAGAAAGTGCTTAAGAATTATAAGTCTGAAAAGTTTTATATTAGTAAGAAAGAATAAACCTACCCATGCGTAATTACAGCCTGCGCATGCGGGACGCCTTGAATGTTAACTACATTTTCTTTTTCAATCAAACTTTCATCAATTCCAAGACTTACAGAAATAGTTCCAACAAGATTGATTACATCAGCGTTACGGATCATATCACCAACTAATTGTTTATCCGTATATTGGTCTCCTTTGTAGAAATCAGATGTAAGATCTAATTGTTTATTGTTTTCTTCGAACTTTTTACCTAAAAGTTCATCATCGCAGACAGCTACGATAGTTCTTCCATCCTTTTTATGCACTTTTACAATCATTGTGTTTATACCTTAGACTTAACAGGCTTTTTTGCACCGCAAGCAGTGCATTTTAAAAACATAAACTCCCCTTCTTTGATCAATTCAGTATCGGGTTTGGTACAAGTAGGGCATAATACGAATTCATATGCGTATTGCCTTATTTTCTCATTGATTCTAGAAGCAGGAACTTTTGCTCCTAGTACTAACAAACCTGATTTCTTAATTTCTCCAGGAGTAGCCAGTTCTCTAAGGATGAACTTTAACAAATGCTCAACTTTTCTTCTCAAAGTCTGAGCAATCTGCTGAAAATTAGAAATAACAGTTTTATTACCTTGAAAATGACCTCTAATCTTAGGAATCTCAAAACGCTCTTTTTCAAAAACAGATTCTGGCAAGTTCTCTCTTGCGCGCTTTAATAATTGTTCATACTCCATACGAGGATATAATGATTAATGGTTTATAAAGTTAATTGTTATCGAGAACTTAATAAAAAACTATCCATCAACATTTGGAAATCCTTTATAGAATTCTTCAGGGTTTTTATATTCTGGTTTGGCTAAATTCCAACGAAGCAAATCCTTTTTATCTTCTTCATGCAAAGGAACTCCAGTCATCGCTTCTATGCCAGCGTTAACATTGCCTTTTTTATCATAAGCCAAAGCAACTTTAAGTCTAGATTCTCTAGGTTTATTTCTATCAATAGGAACTTGTACGAACTTTGCTAACCTTTCCAAATTAACCCAATTCTTTAATGCCATAAGAATAAGTATATTTAAGAGATATTTAAAGCTTAGTATTGAATAAAAAACAAAAGATATTTAAAGAAAAATCCCGACTTAAATAAAAAATGGTGTTAGAAGCGATAACAAATCCTAAATTAGCAGCTAAAAGGCCCTGGACGCAGATAATAATCGGATTTGCCTTTGCAACAGCTGCGTTATTCTTAAGTTTATGGATATTTGAGGAATATGCAAGCTTAGTAATGGTATTTTTAACAGTATTAGCAGCATTTCCCTTGTTTTACGCAACAATGAAACTAGAAGAAGCCAAAGATTATGCCCTAGTTGGTGAAAAAACATTATTAAAAGAACATGCACATGCACTGCGATACTTATTTTACGCATTTGTAGGATTTTCAATAGCATATACGTTATGGTATGTTGTTCTACCAACAGGAATGTCCAATAATGTGTTTAAAGTGCAAACACAAACCATTGCAAATTTGAATCAACATGTAACCGGACATGCTGCTAAGATTACATTATTAAATAAAATCTTTCTAAATAATGTTAAAGTAATGATATTTTGCGTTTTATTTGCTTTTATATACGGAACTGGTGCCTTGTTTATTTTAGCATGGAATGCATCTGTAATCGGAGCAGCGGCAGGGAATTTTATTAGAACTCATGTAGCTAGCTATGCAGATGTTTCTGGACTGGCTAAAGTTGGAGCATATTTTCATGGAGCTTCATTAAGTGTATTACGGTATTCTTTGCATGGAATACCCGAGATTATGGCTTATTTTGTAGCAGGAATGGCTGGCGGAATATTATCTGTATCTATAATACGAAAAGAGTATAAAACAAAAAAGTTTGAGAGAATATTATTGGATGCTTCTGATTTAATCCTGATTTCAGTATTTATATTGTTTGTAGCTGCATTATTAGAAGTGTTTTTGACGCCTGTGTTTTTTTAGAAATATATATTACTCCAAAACTTTCAACTTACCAGGACTAACCTCAAAAACATCGCCGTTTTTCATTAATGACAAGATGATTTTTTCTGATTCGGCTGATGTTTGCTTGATAACCTCATCAAAATCAGCACCATTTCCTTGATCTAGTTCTTTTATTTTCTTAACTACATCATTATTTATGCTAGATTCAACAAATTCTTCTTCCACAATTGTGTTTGGGTCGTCTGTTGAGGTTGATTCTTGTGGTTTTGTTGAAGTTTGTGATTGATTTTCTTGAATTTGTTCTATTTGAACATGGGTTTCAGGCATTTTACTCTTTTCCAACTCTAATTTTCTCACTTCTATCCATTTTGGATTTGTAACTATCTTAATAATCTCAGGCAAAACGTACATCTGTGTTCCAAACTCTCTAGGTCTTCCGATTATTAGTACACAGTCACCAATATTTAATTCTTTCAAAGCAGGCATTTCTTCAAAAGCTCTTACAGAAATCTTTCCTGAGCCATCATCAATAAAAACAGACTGAAAACCAGTATCTTCACCCAAACTAACAACAACACCCATTAAATTAACCCTAGAAACCTTAGAATCATCTGACAAAAGTATATAATTTGGAAGCATACCGTCCTGTTTAACATAACT
>DAOVMP010000002.1 GCA_030630695.1 Candidatus Woesearchaeota archaeon | reverse complement strand
CTTCTTATTTTAAAGATTACGATGGCTCTAATCCTGCTTATGGACAATGCTTTACAACAGTTTTAGTTGTAAATGATTATTTTGGCGGAAAGATTCTTAAGAAAAAATGGGGGTCGGATGCAGGGCATTTCTGGAATTTAATTGAAGGCAAAGAAGTAGACTTGACTCGATCACAATTCAAAGAAGAACACGATTTTATCAATCCAGCAATACTAACCAGAGAAGATGTAGAAATCGAGAAATACGCCGAACAAATAGAGAAATATAAGATTTTGAAAAAACGAGTTGAAGATATTCTAAAAGAATAAGTCATAAAACTTATAAACAATCAAATATTAACTAATGTAGCCGGAGGGAGATAAAATGAAACAAGGATTATACATAGGATTGACTGTATCTTTACGTGCAGATCAAATAGAGGGATTGGAAGAAAAACTTCCTGTATATAAGATGGTTCCTAAATCGATTTTTGAAAAAAAAATTAAAGAATACGATTATACTTTTAGAGAACCATTAAAAAAAGAAAAATTAATGGAAATCGTAGAAGTATTATACAACTTAGCCAGTCCAAGATGGGAATTCAGAGCACAAAAACAAAGAGATAGTGAAACAGGAATTGTAACTAACATATTTCCTTAAAATATAAGCATAATATTTATAAATAATCCCTTATTATTTAGATGTAACATGGGAAGCACAATAAATACAATCTTAGAACAAGCCAGAAAAGATATACGCGAAGAACCAGTACGAGCAGAATATTTACCTGAGATTATACGTCTATTTAGAAAAATGTTAGATGTAACAAGCTTAGAAAAAATTGCAGAAAGATACCTTTCAAATGCAATTGTAAAACGAGTAGTGCCTTTAACTGTTCAAGAAATATTATATAATGTAACTTCTAAAAAAATAACAATAAATTCGGCAAAGAAGTTACTAACTAAACAAGAAAACGCATACCTCCAGGCACAGCAGGAAATAACAGGAATAGATGTCTATATTTAACAATAAACTTTTAAACTAAGTATTTCTACTTATTCTTAAGGGCCCATGGTCTAGCGGCACAAACTTTTGAAAAGTTTGATCAAAATGCACTCCTTGTTAAGGCTCGAGAAGCATTCTATCTGCTGTTTTCTTTGAAAACAGGGAATTTACTCTTCTCTCACCTTCACAATGTCGTGCGTTGTCAAATTTAACCATAATTCTTATAAACCGACTTTAATTATGAATATTCAAAGGGCCCATGGTCTAGTGGTATGGAAACGCTAATCCTTTAGAAAAGTATTAGAAGCCCAAAAGGTCAGTTAAACAAAGCTTAACTGCCCAGTTTAATCATAATCATTTAAGGGCCCATGGTCTAGTGGTATGACGTCTCGTTGACGTGCTATCTGCTCAAAATCGAGGAGATCCCCGGTTCGATAATAAGGGTTGCACCCTTATCAACCCGCGGCAGGCATAAAGCCTACCAATACGAAAACCCGGGTGGGCCCATTATTTCCTAATCCTATTAACATTCTCAACAGAAATCCATGCAGACATCAATCCAAAACCTGTTTTATTGATATTAAAAGGTTTTACTTTTTTAGGATTTTTCAAGAAAACCAATACGCAATATTTTTTGTTTTTTAAGAGCTTTAAATTGTTGGGAATATTATTAATACCAATATCTAAACCATATTTATACAAAATCTCTTTAACTTTCTTAGAATTCAAATCAAAAAACTGTAAAACTTTAGAAACCTTTGCTTTAACAGTAACAGGCGAACCAGAATCCTTAAAATAAACAGTTTCATCAGCTTTAATCCTATCCCAGGGAGCATACCGGGACATATACCATCTAGACTCGATTTTTTTCTTCTTAGAAAGAATTTTAGGAATCAAACCCCAAGATTTCCGCATTATTGCAATGTGTTGCATTTTACAATTTCTCAAAAAACTCTAAAACAACAGGAATTTCTGTAATGTCATCCTCTTCTGTGTAATGACCTTTTCCTTTTTGAATAATAATCTCTCCACCCAATTTCTCTTTAAAGATTTCCGCATCTGAAACAGGAACGCATTTATCATCATCTGAAAATAGAGATAAGAATTTACCACAGTTAGCTTTAATTTTATCCCAATCTAAAGGGGTTTCTAACCAAGGTTTAGCTATATCTTCTGCCCCCTCTTCTTTAAAAGTTTCTGGAGTTAAATTCACCCAGCCAGCAACCAAGACAACACTGCTAACTTTAGTATCTATTTTCTCTAAATATCTTAAAATTGTCTGGCAACCAATAGAATGACCAACTAAATAAGTATCTTTATCAGGATTGCCCACCTTCTCTTTAAGAAAACCAACCCAGGCATCTATTTTAGGATTATCAGTATCTGGCATAGAAGGAACTTCAACAGAATAACCTTTAGCTTCTAATTCTTTCTTAAGCCAAGGATACCAATCTGAAGAAGGAGTGCCTCCCCACTTGTGAACAATAAAAACTCTCTTCATTATTCCGAATAAAAACATAGTTCTTTATAAATATATTGTAATAAACACCAAATCTTTCGGAATTTTTCCGATATTTCCTACTAAAAACATATAAAACATTAAAACATTAAGAAATCAATGAACAGTAATACGACAAGACGTATAAAAGAGATAAATTTGCTTAGTTTTAGAGAAATATTATTCAACAAAATAATTACTGTTTCAGATCATTGTCTTGACCATTTAAGCATAGGACAACGAAAACTATTTAAACAAGAGGACGTAATAAATACTGTAAACAGAGAAACTCCAAGAAAAATCTTTTTACAAGCAAATGGAAGATATTCATTATATTACAGAAAAAGAAAATATTACTTAAAATTAATAATTCAAATAGAACAAGATAAGGCAGTGATTGTTTCCTTTATAAACATACCAGAACTACCAAGATGAAAAAAAGAACTTTAACCGGAAAAGGAGAATTTATCTATGATTATAAATACGATATTCTAACGTTTAAAATGAAAAACAGGAATTACAAAAAATCAATAGAATTTCATAATTTTGTAATAGACATAGATGACAAGAATTACATAACTGGAATAAGAATATTTGACGCTTCAAAGGTATTTAAAGTGAGTAAATATGTATTAAAACATATTGTAAAAGGGGAATTCAAAGCAATAATAGAAAATAAAATTCTTACAATAAATATTAATTTCGTTGGAAAACAAAGAAACAAATTAATTAATTTGTTAAAAACAAAACAAAGCTATGGACATCAAATAATAACCCCGATAAAGCAAAATCTTACTGATTCTACAGTAGAATGTGCTGTAATTTAAAAGGCAAGTTTCTCAAGCTTAAATGTTTCTGACAAAACATTTAAATACCTATTATATATAGTAATAGTGTAAAATGGTAAAAAAGAGGAAGAGAAATATAGCTAAAAAACCAGTAATAAAGAACGATTTTTACAAGTATTTCTTTGTGATCATATTTATCGGACTTGCTTTCCTAACATTCATGGTAGTAAGACCATTTGTAAACTCAATCCTGGCGAGCATGGTAATAGCATACATATTCTACATACCTTACAAATGGTTATACAAAAAAATACCTAACAAAACAATCTGCGCATTAATAATGTCAGTAATAATAATTTTATTACTATTAATCCCAATAGGATTTATATTAAAAATGAGCACAGAAGAAGCACAATACTTATACATCCGCTCAAAACAAAAAATACTCTCAGGAGATATTTTAGGAATCGACTGCGGAAATGGAGTTCAAACAAGATTATGCAAGACTTCAATGTACATAAAAGCAGGATTACAAAAACCAGATGTTCAATTCTATCTAAAAGATATCTTAGCAAGAACAACAACATTTATCATAAATAAAACATCTGAATTCATAATATCATTACCTAAAATTTTATTACAAATATTCATAACTTTCTTTATGGTATTCTACTTATTAAAACAAGGACCAGAACTAGCTGAAAAAATAAGAAAACTCATACCATTATCTGCAGTACATCAAGGACATGTCTATAAAAAAATGAAAGACACAGCATCTGCAGTAATATACGGAGCAATAGTTGTAGCAATGATTCAAGGACTGTTAGGAGGAATAGGATTTTGGATAGTAGGAATCAAAGCTCCACTATTCTGGGGAATGATAATGGCAATTTTTGCATTAGTTCCATTTGTAGGAACAGCAGTAATATGGCTTCCAGCATCCCTACTATTAACAATACAAGGAGCAGCAGAAGGAAACCCTGTTTTAATATGGAAAGGAATAGGATTGTTCTTATACGGAGCAATAATCGTAGGAGGAATAGATAACATAATCAAACCGCGAATCATAGGAAGAAAAGCAGGAATGCATCCAGTATTAATTCTTTTAGGAGTATTAGGAGGATTTTACTTATTCGGTTTTGCAGGATTCTTAATAGGACCAATGATAATAGCAGCAAGTGTCTCATTCTTAGATTTGTATGAAAAAGAAAGAGCTAATGTACAATGATAGCAGAAGTAATTGCAATATGCATATTTATATTATTATCAGTACTAGGAATCTTAATATCATTCTTTGGAATATCCGGAACATGGCTAGTTTTAACAGGAGCACTATTATTTAATCTAATAACCTGGTCATGGACAATCAGCTTAGGATGGTTAATAACATTAGCCATCTTAGCAGTAATAGCAGAAATAATCGAATTCGGACTAACCGCTATCACAGCTAAAGCATATGGAGCAACAAAAACAGGAATGATGGCTGCAATGATAGGAGCAATAGCTGGTGCGATAATAGGAATACCTGGATTAATAGGAGGAAGTTTATTAGGATTACTCATAGGAGCATTTCTAGGAGCTTTGATAGCAGAAATAATAATTAAAAAAGATTTATACAAAGCATTCAGAGCAGGAATAGGAGCATTTACAGGAGCTATTGGAGGAATATTACTAAAATTCTTAATTACAATTGTAATGGTTGTAATAGTTTTGGTAATTATTTTTTAAGTCTAAATCTTTAGAATTTTTTTAAGAGAAAATTCAAGCGCCATTGATTCTAAATCTGTTTTTGCATTATTCTTTAAATACAAATTAGCTGCAAAATTACCCCTAACATAAATTAAATGAACAATCCAACAGTTTGATTTCTGGCCATTAGATAAGATAGTCCCCGGAGCATAGCTCGCTTTGATTTTTGTTTTTTTACAAGATCCTAATGAGACACAGTTTATTTCATGTATTTTTTTATTATTAGACAACTGTTCAACAAAATTGTAAAACTGTTTTGGATAAGAATGCTCAACATTTCCCAATTTAATCTTTTTTTTCGGCGCGTTATTAGAATCAGGAATCTGTGCGCAAATTTCATCATTCAGTTTTTCAACCAAAACACTATCTTTGATTTCACACAAAACTGAAAGACGGGAGGTAATTTCAATAGGAACGCCCGAATATTGGCTGGATCTTTTAAAAGAATCCATAGCTGATTTTAAATTAAAACTTTTTCTTTTTTCTTCTGTTAATTGTTCTCTTATTAGTGTAATATATTGCTGCAATCCTTCTTCTTTTTCCTTACTTTCGGTATATATTTTTTCTTTTTTTTCAGATATTTGGCGGAGTTCAGTATCTTTTAATTCCTTCTCTTTTTGTAAACCAGTAATTGTTGTCTTCAGCTTTTCTGCATGAACTACTTCGGCTGTTTGTAAATCATACTGGAGATTGCCAATTTTAACAAGTAGTTCTTGGTTATTCTGTTTATATTTCTGTTCTATGGATTCAAGCTTATCAACTTTGGCCTGTAAGGTAAGAATCTCTTTTTGCTTGTAAGGAATAATCTCTTTTCCTTGAGTTCTTACTTCTTCTTCAACACTTTTAAGACTTTTAATATGAATGCAGTCTTCTTCTTTTTTTCTAAAAGGGGGGATTGTGCATGAACACAAATATTCTTGTTCATCAGAAACCCTTACTTGTCGGCCTATTAATTTATCTTTACCTGTTGTTATAGAAATTCCGTCACTTATAACAAACCATTTGCTAGTGTTATCCTTTCCATGGCTTATTATGCTTCTTAAATCCGACATGTTCTATTTGTAAATATCCATTATATTTAAAGATTAACTTTATCTAGAATACTCCTTGTTCACAGCATCATACTGCTCTTTAGAACCAATATCAATCCATTTTTCTTTGTACGGGTAAATATAAACATCAAAATTTTCTTTTAAATAAGTCATTAAATGAGTTTTCCTTGCATCGCCATTAAAATTTCTAATTAATTCAACTGCTTTGGGATTAAGCATATAACAACCAACACTAATCGTCATAGACTTAGGATTTTCAGGTTTTTCCTCAAATAAAATCAATTTTTTATTCTCATCTGAAACCAAAACACCCATTTTACGAACTTCATTAATATCATCTAAAATATTTCCGCCATTAACAGGAGCATCTTTTTCTTTGCATAAGTTAACCATTTGATTCAAATCAAACTTAAATAAATTATCGCCATTAATAATCAAAACCCTGTTAGAATTAATGTTTCTTAAACCAAAAACAATATCACCAAACATTCCTAAACGATTTTCATTGCAAGTGGTTTTATCATTCAATACTGTTACATTTTGATTAGATTTTTGCTTCCATTTAACATAATTATTATAGAATTTTTCATTAGTTATTATCGCTATTTCTTCAACATCTTTGATTTCATTAATTTTATCAATAATCCAATCAATCATAACTTTATTACCCACAGGCAATAAAGGTTTAGAAACATCTAACGTCAACGGATGCATTCGTGTGGCATACCCGCCAGCCAAAATTATAACTTTCATTAATCTTACCTATTTTTGTATTTATTAACTAATTCTGAACTAGATTGTATTTTGCCGCCACCAACATTAAAAACCATTTCAATACCTATTTCTTGACATAAGCCATATTCCGGGATATTATCTGCTTTTCTATCCCCGCCATTAGCATAAATATCCGGCTGTATTTCTTCTAATGATTTACATATTGAAACATCTTCATCATTTAATCCATGCTTTGTAAGAATAACTTCATCAACACATCTAAGCTCTTCAATAATCTCTTTTCTTTCTTCTTCTGGCATGAATTCGCAACCTTTCTTTTTTCTAAGCCAATTATCATTATTCAGAACAACAATTAAGTAATCGCCTAATTTTCTAGCTGCCCGAAACATTCTTAAATGACCCGCGTGAAAAGGGTCAAAACCGCCGCTAACAACTACTTTTTTCATGAATATTAACATAAAATAAAGAGTTTAAAAGGTTTATGAAAGAAAAGAATGTATAATTATATTAAAAAATAAACACATTCGGCATGATTGCGAGGATTATTATATCCTCCACAATAAGCAGAAGCATAAATGTGCGGAGTTGTTTTCTTACTGATTTTTTGACCAAATCTTAAATCAAGTTCGACTGCTGAAGGTTGTTTCATAAATCCAGTAGTTCTACCAAAATCAAAGAACAAACAATCATTTTCATCTTTAATACCATAATAGTAGTATAATGGCCCAGAATTAGGGCAACCTCCTAAACAATTCTTATTACACTGCTCGTATACTACAGTTCCTTTGATTGTTGTTTTTTGGTTTAATAAGTCTTTACAGTTGTTAAAAGTATGAATTCTTAACTCATCTGCCTGAGTTCTGTTAATCAAAGGTTCTGCAGAATAATTACAACTAGTCAAAAGCATCAATGTTAGTAATAATGATAATAGTTTCATGATAATAATACGCCACCGCCCAGCTACTAGTAGCTTAGTAAAACGCTCTGATTTTTGCGGCGTTCTACTAAAAGACTAGACGCCACCGCCCGGACTTTCATGCTGAAGGCATGAACCTTCGAACTTTTGAACCGGGATAACGCAAAATCGCTAATCCATAATTATTGAGCGATTTTGCGGAACCAAAAAATTTGCTTTATTCTATACGCCGTGGCCCGGATTTGAACCGGGATATCCTTTCGGAAACGGGCTCTCAAGGCCCGCGCAGTACCAGGTTGTGCCACCACGGCGTTTTATAGCAAATTTTTTGTGTATCCTTTCGGAAACGGGCTGGCCTGGTCCTTTGTGAAGGATCACTCAAGGCATACGCTCCTAACCTAATGGATTAGAATCCGCGCAGTACCAGGTTGTGCCACGGTGGCATAGACGAATAATATAGATTAAAAGCGCATTTGCTTTTAAAAGTTTCTGCGGTTTTTTAGCATTCTTATATAAACCTTTGTAACTTTTGATAAAAGTACTCGAAACCTTGAAAATGGTAACAAAAGACTTAAAAACCTTACTTAAAATCCGAAACGTTTATATATAACCTCTGTGTTTGGTTTATAATAATATTTGTAATTAGTACTATATTTCATATCATGCATTTAGTGGGGGGGAAAGTAAAATGTACTATATTAAGAAATGTCCTGAATGTTCTAGCATAAACCTATTCATTAATAGAGATAAAGGCGAAATAATCTGCAAAGACTGCGGTTTGGTTATTGAAGACAAAATGGTTGAATTTGGCCAGGAATGGAGAGAACACGAATCTGATTCTGGACCGTCAAAAAGAAGAGCAGGAGCGCCAATGACCTATACCCAGTTTGACCAAGGATTAGGAACAGAAGTAGGGCAAAGATCTGATTTATTCTCACTAAAAGCAAAAGACAGAAATAAATTCTTCAGACTAAGAAAATGGCAATACAGAATCTCAACAGCAATTGAAAGAAACCTAAAATTAGCATTAGCAGAATTAAAAAGAGTTTCATCATACTTAAAACTACCAAAATCAGTAGAAGAAGATGCCGCAATGATTTATACTCAAGCAGTTCAAAGGGGCCTAGTTCGTGGAAGAAGCATGGAAAGTGTTGTAGCAGGAGCATTATATGCTGCCTGTCGAAGACACGAAGTTCCAAGAACACTAGATGAATTATCAGAAGCATCAGGAATAGAAAAAAAAGAAATCGGAAGAACATACAGATTTGTAACAAGAGAATTAGGAATTAATATTAGACCAAGCAATCCTGCAGATTATATTGCACGGTTTGCAAGTTCTTTGAAATTATCTCCAGAAACACAAAGCAAAGCAGTAGAAATACTAGAAAAAGCACATCATGCAGAATTAACATCTGGTCGAGGACCAACAGGAATAGCAGCTGCGTCATTATATGTCTCAGCCTTATTGCACGGTGAGAAAAGAACTCAGCGGGAAGTTGCTGATGTTGCTGGGGTTACTGAAGTTACTATTCGTAATAGATATAAGGAATTACTAGAAAAGTTAAAGTTAGAAAAAGAAGTTAAGAAAACTAAGAGAGGGAAAAGATAGTTTTTTTTAAACTCCATCTATTAATTTTTGTTCAATAGCATCATATAAATTAGATTCTAAAAGATCAGGAGTTATTTCTGGAAAGTATTGTAGAACTTTTGCAACATCTTGAGTTTTTCTTATATCTAATCTTTCTTGTCCGCCACGATCACTATTTTCTAAATAAAAATGCATAAAAGGTTCCTTACGCTCTACAAAATCATGCCCGATTTGTAAAATTCCTAAATGTGGTGAATCAGAACTTTGTGGAGTTTGATACACTTGAAGAATAACTCCTTTTAATGGATAATTTCCTAGAATTGCTAATAGTTTGTCATCTACCTGAAGTCTTAGCATTTTTGCCTGTAATGCATCTAATTTTTCATTTCTTGCACTAGCACTTTGAAAAAGAGAATTTTTTTCTGTTTCTTTTTGCCCTGCTTCTTGAGCTTTTTTTAATAAATCATCAAGTCTTCCCATAATCCCACCTTAAATTAAAGTAAATGTTATTAGTTTAAAAAGATTATGATTTAAATGTGTCATATTCTTTATAAAGTAATAATTCTATAATAAATACATGACTTCAATAGATGATATACTAAAAAGTGTAAAAGAATTTGGTAGAATTCCAGATCATATACGAAGAACAATAGAAGAAATAAAACCATTGCTTCACCAACCCATAATTGTTGTTACACAAGATGCAGAACATAGAATGGGCGGAGTTTTAATAGAAACACCAATGGATGATACAGTTAGAATAACTTCTAATGTTTTATATTCTCTTTTACAATTAAACAAAAACGCTAACGCAAGAATGTCTTATCAGTATCTCAATCTAGAAGACGCAGATAGAATCATATACTCGATAGATCCTCCTATTTTAGTTGTAAATGAATGGTATTCAGGATTTAGAAAAATAGGCAAACCCGGAGACAAAATAGAAGGTTCTTGGTTATTCAGAGACTGGAAATATGATCCTGAAATGAAATTATACCTAACTTTGTATGAAGCTCATCTAAAACATAGAGAAAACGATGAATTATTTGTAAATAGTGTTAAGACTATCCCTTTTGGTGGATAAATCACAACCCCAATTCCTTAATAACTGTTTCAATCTTGTGATTTTTCTTATAATTCTGAGAAAGTTCTAAAATCTTTTCTTTAGTAATGTTAAAACCTCTCCTGCTAAGCATACCTGCATTTGTTCTGATGAATTGCAAGAACTGAGTTGTGTTTTTAGGAGATTTAGACTTATGAGTTCTTTCAAAATCAATCATAACAACTTTTTTATCAATAATTACGTGCTTTAAAGGATGATGCATTTCTTCTTTATTGATTTTAAGCTTATCCAAAATATGACATTGTTTTAAAATCTCTTTAAACACCTTTTGAATACTTGCTTTATTGTTCTTAGGAAGCCAATCTTTAATATATTCGCCCTCAACAAAATCATAAATCAAATAATTACGGCCTTTAGCAACAAATCTGGGGCCAATTTTGTGTTTATTCAATGTTTTCAAGACTTTAGACTCATTTTTAATCGATTCTTTAGCTTCGCTTTTAGGATTTTTAACTTTTATAGCAACTTTGCGCTTATGAAATTCGCCAGTATAAACCAAACCTCTTTTTCCAGAAGCAAAATAAGCAATATTTGTAATGTTTTTCTTTTCTAACTCTTGTAAAAAAGAAGATTTAACAATTTTATACACAAATAACTCTTCAAAAAAGAAATGCGCAGTATTAATCTGTTTAGATTCAAGCATATTGTTTTGAATAATCTCATCAACTTTATCTCGATTTGTTTGAGAGGAAAATACGATTAAAATAACTCCGTCTTTATCCAAATATCTATCAACTTTGCCGAGAAATCTCTCAATAACTTCATAACCTTTTTTACCGCCGTCTAATGCCGGATGCTTAACCTTATCCTCTGGCAAATAAGGAGGATTAAATATAATTGTATCAAATTTCTGCTTAGGAATCTTAGAAAACAAATTAGACTTAAGAATCTTGATTTTTTTGCTTTTTAATTTACTTCTGCAAAACTCAACAGCAGGAATACTCTTGTCAACAGCTAAAACCTTTTTAACTTTACGTAAAGAAGCAGCTGTTTCTGCCTGAATACCAGAACCAGTACCCATATCAAGAACATTACCTT
>DAOVMP010000103.1 GCA_030630695.1 Candidatus Woesearchaeota archaeon | reverse complement strand
TGATTCTATAAAAAGATCAGATATTTTTATAAAAATGGGCGCGCCTCCAATCACTAAAGAAAAAGGGTCATTTTTGTATTTTAATCTTGCTTTAACATTTTTTAATAAAAAAATACTAGATGATATTGGTGGCCATTTAAAAGGTAATATTTTGATTGATTTAAAAAAACGAGAAAAGTTTCAGTTTTCTTATTTCCCTATGAATTTGGTAGATATAACCAGTCCGCAAGAATTAAAAATTAATTTTTACTTTGAACAAATACGAGTTCCTATTAGCGGAATAAGCTTTTTGGATTCTAAAAAATCAAATATTTTTTTTGGGCATTTGGAAGAATTATACAAAAAAGAAAATGAACCTATTATATCTTCTTAATTCTTCACCCCCCGGCTTACTGTTATTTACTCCTTGTTCTTTTTATTATTAATTGTAGAAACATAGAAAAATACAAAGTATTTTTCTGGCTTCTGAAATGCAAAGCATTTCAGAAACCTTTATATACGTTAAAACCGAATTTATACTAAATGCACAAAAAACCGGGGGTTTTTTGGCACGCAGAAAAGCTTTGCTTTTCTCGCGAAGAGGTGAAAACTTTGATAACTGCAAAAGATTTAATGAGCAAAAGCTATTTAGCAGTGGATACTAGAGAGACTGTTTCTAAACTGATTGGGAAGATGAAGAACAAACACACTACTTTTGCACTGGTATTTCAAGGACACAAATATAAAGGATTAATTGATAAACGCTTTTTATTAACTTCACGGATTGATACCAGCAAAATGAAAGTAAACAATGTTTTGAAAAAGCGATCCAAATCAAAAACACAATTCTTTGTTCCAAAACTAACCAAAGATACTGTATTAGATCGAATATGTAAATTAATTAGTACTTCTGGTGCAAGGGCTCTTCCTGTGATGGAAGGCAATACTGTAAAAGGAATTGTAACAACAAACAAAGTTCTAATTTCAATCAGAAATTCTTATCGCGGGTTGAAAGCAGGACAGATTTTAAGAAAAAATTTAGTAAGAGCATTAGAAAACGAACCAATAGGAAAAGTTATAGAAAAAATGCACTTAAACAAAGTTGATAAAGTGCCGATTGTTAATAAATTAGGCAGATTAGTTGGAATTGTAACAATTAATGACATAATAAAAAACTTTCACAGATTTTCAAGAACAGCACAAAAAGGAAGATCAAAAGGAAGCAGAGTTAAAGCACCAAACAGAGACTCGGGAGAAAGCCAGGACATGTTAAAACTACCGATAAGAAACTTAATGACAAATGCAAGAATGTGTCTAACAGCAAACATAAAAACGCCTGTTCCAATAATTATAGATATGATGATAAAAGAAAACATAACAAGTGTAATAATTCAAGAAAAACAAAGTCCAGTAGGAATAATTACAACAAAACAAATATTAAACGAGTATTCAAAATGACATTAAAAATAGGAGAGCCGGCAACAGAAGCAAGAATATACAAATGCAGTAGATGTGGAAATCTAAAAGCATTTTTACAAGCAGAACAAGCTGCACCGTGTGAAACCTGCGCGGCAGAAGGAAAATCAAATACCTGGTCTAAAACAACCAAAAGAATTTTCACAGTAGCGAAAAATATTAACAAAGAATTTGCAAAAAACAGAACAGCAACGCAAAAAATATCTGACTGGATAACTGATTTTTGCGGAAGCATGTTATTTGTATACCTGCACAGTTTATGGTTTGCAATATGGATTCTATTAAACATTGGAATATTTGCTTTTTTTGGATTATTTGATCCTTACCCATACGGGTTATTGACAATGATTGTTTCATTAGAAGCTATTGTATTATCCACGTTTATTCTTATCAGCCAGAACAGACAAGCTGAAAAAGCAGACATGCGAGCAGAGATGGACTATAGAATAAATTTAAAAGCAGAAAAAGAAATAGCAGAAATATTAGCAAGACTTAAAAACGTTGAAAGAAAAATAAACAATAAACGAGTGAAGAAGTAAATCTACCATGAAAAAGAAAAACATAGAAATAATCCCGGCAATTTTGGTTCACACCAAATCAGAACTAAAAGAAAAACTCAAAAGAGTAGAAAACTTAGTTAAAATAGTACAAATAGATATTGAGGATGGGTTTTTCGTACCAGTTAAAACAATACAAGCAGCACAATTCAGAAGAGTAAAAATAAAACCAAAACTAGAAATACACTTAATGGTCAGAAATCCAATAAAATACATAACCGAATACGGCAAACTAGGAGCAGATAGAATCATTTTTCACTATGAAAGCTGCAAAGATGACAATGAAGTCAAAAGATTAATCAAAATAATAAAAGCTAAAAAAATACAAGTAGGAGTATCAATAGGATCTAAAACACCTGCAAGCAAAATCAAAAAATTCTTAGATGATGTAGACTTTATACAAGTAATGGGAATACATATTGGATATGCAGGACAGAAATTCCTTCCAAAACAATTAGCAAAAGTAAAACAAATAAGAAAATGGAAAAAGAAATTACCAATAGAAGTTGACGGAGGAATAAGAATAGGAACTGCAAAACAATGCGTAAAAGCAGGAGCAACTCAATTAGCATCAGGAACATACCTCTGGAGTGCCGAAAATATTAAAAAGGCAATTGCAGAACTAAAAAAAGATGCAACAATATGACACTATTATTATCGGGGTGGGGCCAGCAGGACTAAGTGCTGCTATATATACTTCTAGAGCCAAACTAAAAACACTAATTATAGGAAAACAATCAGACAGCCAATTATGGAAAGCACATGCAATAGAAAATTATTTTGGAATAAACTCAATAGAAGGCAAAAATTTACTAGTAAAAGGAATAGAACAAGCGCAAAAATTTGGAACACATGTAAAAGATGAAGAAGCAGTTAATATAAAACAAAATAAAGAATTTTTTCTGGTAAAAACATCAGCAGGAGAAGAATTCACAGGCAAAACAATAATTTTTGCAACAGGAATGCCTATTACATTATCAGGAATAAAAAACGAAGAGAAATTTACAGGGCGCGGAGTTCATTACTGTGTTGTATGCGATGGATTTTTCTACAAAGACAAAAAAGTAGCAGTTATTGGCGATTCTAATTATGCAGCAGAACAAGCTATAGAGTTATTAACCTATACAAAAGACGTAACTATTATTTCCAATGGAAAAGAATTTCAATTTGATCA
>DAOVMP010000134.1 GCA_030630695.1 Candidatus Woesearchaeota archaeon | reverse complement strand
TAATAATAAGAATAATATTCCGCTTAATGCTTTCCATACTGTTGTTTTTTTGATGGTTACAGTGTTTTTTTGTTGTTCTTCCATTTTTAATAATCACCCCAATGATAATAGTTATATTGCCCATTGCTTTTTAAAGTTTACTATGAATCTCTCATAGTATTATCCATTTGTTCATCTACTTGTCTTAACAATAGATGCGCCTTTTGTTTATCATCATATGAAAATTTAGCTTCAAATCCTACTTCTGTCTCACTTAACTCGCATGCTACATTTACTCCTTCAAGATATTTTCTAATAACACCAATTATTCCTGAAACTTTTTCAGGTTCACAGTCTTCTGGAAACTGTCTGCGATAGTTTAAGTGTATCTGTCTATTTTCTGCATCAATTTGGATCATTAAAAAAATATCATGTCTCTCTCCTTCAGATTGAAAATAAGAACCAGGCAAATCTCCGTGTTCTGGTTTAAACTGTCTTTCATAACTGGCATTAGCACTGTATCTTGCATCCAAAAAAGGCCTAACCAATAAATCACATATACTTAGAAAATCTGATTTTCTTTGAAATTCTGCTACTTCCTCATCGCTCATTAAATCTCGCATATCCATTTTAATCTCCCTAACTACAAAATTGTATTATCGCTTTTAAATCTTACTAATTTCTGATCTATTTATATTATATTTAAAAAGACTAATACTTAAAATATTTACGGTATTATCCCATAATTCTAGAAAAATTTATATAAGAAATGCCTATAAATCCAATTATAAATCAAAAGAGGTGCTTATTATGGATATGAATGTTTTGGATTGGATTGCGTTTGTTCTAGTAGTAGTTGGCAGTGTTAATGTAGGACTTGGCGCATTAGGATTTAATATAATTGACATGATTATTGGTTCAATTGGAATCCTATATACAATCGTTAATGTATTAATCGGACTATCCGGTCTATACTTAATCTATATGATTAGAAAATAAGATTTTAAATTTTATTTTTTTTCTTTATTTTTAAAAAACAAGAAATTTCTACTTTAATACTTTTTTCAACTCTCTAACACTCTTAACATCAAAATGTCCTTTATATTTTCCTTTTGAAACCCAGTTTACAGAAATAGTTTTTATTCCTACCTTTTTACAGCTTTCTATGTCTTTATCTCCGTTGCCAATGTAGAATATCGGTTTAGAATGTTTTTTAATAAATTCTTTAAATAATTGTTTTTTGTCAGGATGCCGGTCAATAGGGCTTTTGTAAACAATATCAAATAATTTATTTAATTCTATTTTTTCTAGCATAGGCTCAACACTATCTTCTGGAGCTGTTGTAATTAAAGCTAATTTGTATTTTTTCTTTAAAGTTTCTAAATATTTAACAAAATCAGTAACAATATCTTTTTTTTGCACTTCTGCAATCAAGCTCATAGAATATATTATTCTGGCAAACTTAACTCTAACTTCGTGAGAAACATTTCCTAAGTATCTTTTCATAACTTCATGTACTTTTCCAAAAAAATCTTTTCGATAGGAATATTTAATTACAGAATCATCATTCAACAGTGTTCCCATTACTTTAAACCATTCTCTGTACGCTGCTTTGAATGGCCTGTGCTTAAGTAAAGCACCGTCAAAGTCAATTGCAAGTATTGTTTTCATTCTTTTTCATACACTACGTTAAAACCCCTATACCTTTCAGGATATTTTTCTGCAGAAACATTGCAAGCCAGCTTAACTACCATGCATTTTGTTTCAGGTTCTTCACCTCGAGCTAGTTCGCGCATTCCTTTATTTGCTAGTATTCCTAAGGTTGACTCATCAACTCCTTCTAAATCGGGATTATTATAAAAAAAATCCATTTCATAATTTTCTTTTGCTTTTTCAAAGTTTGTTTTTCTTGATGTTTGTTCTATATCTAAAATCATATTTTCATCCTCCTCACAATTAATGAATAAAAACAAAATAAGTATAAAAAGCTTTCCAATCCAAAAATTATAATAACATTTTTAAATGAAAACCGCATTTTCTTCATAAAAGAGGCAAATATGGCAGTTAATTTCATTTATGCTTTATTAAGCGTTATCATTGTTAGTTTGATTTCTTTAGTTGGTGTTTTCACTTTAGTTTTAAAAAGAGATTTATTAGAAAAAATCGTATATATTTTAATTGCATTAGCAGCTGGTGCAATGCTTGGCGGTGCTTTTTTGCATCTTTTACCAGAAGCTGTTGAAGGAGGAGGCCCTGTATTCTCAATTGTTCTCATAGGCATTATTTTATTTTTCATCATTGAAATCTATCTATATTGGTATCATTGCCATGGCGGCCATTTGCATAAGCACAAGCACAGAGGCAAGTGTGAGATTAGACCTATGGGTTATCTTAATTTAATTGGTGATGGTGTTCATAATTTTACTGATGGCTTGATTATTGCTGTTGCTTTTATGGTTAATGTTCCTTTGGGTTTAATAACTACAATAGCTGTTATTTTTCATGAGATTCCGCAGGAATTAGGTGATTTTGGTGTTTTGATATATAGTGGATTTTCCAAGAACAGAGCCTTATTATTTAATTTTTTCTCAGCTTTAACTGCTATTTTAGGTGTGATTGTAACTTATGCTTTTGCTTCTTTTAT
>DAOVMP010000033.1 GCA_030630695.1 Candidatus Woesearchaeota archaeon | reverse complement strand
TTTTTATTTTTTCTTCTAATTCAGTCCAGTTTGCCTCGTAGGGTAATAGAATTTCCTTCTTCATGAAAGTGATTAGTATTTATTAGTTTATATCTTTTTTGATTTAATCCCCAAATTCATAATTCAGCATCGACAAAACAGCTATCCCTGCAGTTTCTACACGTAATATTCCTTTACCTAAACTAACAACCTCAAAGCCGTTTTCAACCGCAAGACTGATTTCCTCGTCGGTAAATCCGCCTTCTGGACCTACTAAACAAATGATTTTTTTGCGCGTTACACCTTTTAACACCTCTTTTATTTGCTTTCCTTTTGGATCTAAAACTAGTTTTAGATCATATTCTCTTGAGTTTTTTATCAATTTCTCGACGGTAATTAAAGAATTTAATTCGGGAACAGAATTTCTTCCTGATTGTTTTGCCGCTTCGATTATAATTTTTTTTAACCGATTTATTTTTGTTTCACTTGGTTTTGCAATTGATCTTTTTGTTGAAATCGGAATTATTTTGTCAACACCAAGCTCTGTAGCTTTCTGCAAAAGTACATCAAATCGCTTGTTTTTTGGCGCAGAACAAGCTAAAACCCTTAAAATCAGGCTCTTCCTCACTTTTTCTACACCCTCTATACAAACCTCTACCCCTTTCATACCCACTTTCTCTATAGTGCCTAACCCTGATTCTCTTTTGTCATTAAAGACCTCTATTTGGTCCCCTTTCTTGAGTCTGAGTACTTTGAGATGCCTTATTTCATCCCCTTCAAGTCTCACTTTTCCTTCACAAATCCTTTGTTTTATGTGAAATCGCCTTGTTTTTACCATTTTTTTAGCATAATAGTAGCATTTTTCTTCATATTTGCCCTATCTAAACCCGCACTTTTTAAGTCTTTTTCTGGGAAAAGCCCAGAATTTAGCTCTTTTTCAGGCCAAAATAAACCTAAAATTCCTCTGTTTCTGGGCCAATATGCAAGTTAGGCACTATAGGGTGGCGGTTATTTTTTGCCCGCAAATCCATATTTTTCCTTATTTTTTGTTTCATTTTATTAAATTCCGGTCTATATATAATATTCAAAATTTTGATTTGTTTTAAAGATACGCATTTTTTTTCATTCCCAGAAACCGAAGGTTGATGGGCGCAGAAAAATCAAAGATTTTTCTTGCGTTTTATTAGTTTTATAAAACTAGTATTTTAATCTTTGTAACCATTGAAAAATAGCATCTTTTCGGACGTTTTCCGGTAGTCCCAGGATATTCCCAGATAGTCCCAGAAATAGTCCCATTCTCGTCGTGGGATAGTCCCAGGATATTCCCAGATAGTCCCAAATAGTCTCTGATATTCCCGGAAGATTGCTGGGAATAAGCTTTTATCGTCGTTAAATTTTTTCCGGTAGTCCCAGCATAGTCCCAGATATTCCCAGTTTCATTCCTGGGACCGTCCCAGGATAGTCCTAGGACCATCCCAGAACTTCTCTTTATCGTCGATTCATTTTTATAGAAAGATATTTAAATTAGAATGTTTTTATTCCCAAAAAGATGGTGTTTTTCCTAAAAAAGGTGCATAATCGCATTGATCAGCTTGATCAGAACTTAAGAGATTCTTTTGAAAGGATAAGGCATGAGAATGAAAACCTCTATGCATGGGTCAGATATCTGAATGAACAGTCAGAATCACAGCAGGAAGATATGCTTAAAAAATCAGCAGAAATAACACATAATCAGCGTCATATTCAAGACCTTAAACAAGAGCTGAATCAGGTCCCAAAATCAAGAGAAGACATCAAAAAAATGGTCGATGAAGTGTGTTCTTTTGAACCTGTTCTCGACCGTATCAGAAAGGTTGAGCATAGGATTGATCAGTTAGAATTTAGGAAAATTTCATCGCAAAAATCGCCTCAAATACTGTCTCGCCAAAGATCGAATTCGGCATTGAAAGAGAGAGTTTTAAAGAGGATAGCGAGGAATTCTAAAGATTACATCAAGAGCGCGATAACAGGAATTATCAGAAAATACAACAAGATTTCAGCAATGCAGTTGAGAGAGATGATTGTCGATGAGCAGGGCTTATGTTCAAAGAGTTCGTTTTACAGAATTTTGGAGGAATTGGAAGCTGAAAGAATTATGAATTTGGTAAGTAGAGGCAAGGAAAAGCTCTACATATCGACTCAGAAATAGAGTTTACACAACAACAAAGTTTTTAAAGCGAAACCAAGTTTCATCTACTCATTCGTCTAGAGGGGTGGTAGATTTGAAACACAGAAATGAGGTGTTTTTAGAGTCGAGTCAGGTGAAAAATGTTCTAGAGGCTTTCAGAGAAGAGTTAGACGATCATAGAGAATCGATTAACGAGAATACAAATGAAATTCAGGCCAGCCACGAGTATTTTGAGGCTTTGAATAACAAACTCGATAATTTATCCGAAAGA
The DNA here is from genome assembly GCA_030630695.1 of Candidatus Woesearchaeota archaeon. Lineage (GTDB taxonomy): Archaea > Nanobdellota > Nanobdellia > Woesearchaeales > ARS49 > WJKI01. The sequence continues at coordinate 3,782 of DAOVMP010000033.1, read as the reverse complement.
TTAGACGAGCTCACGCTTTTGGTGAAGGGTAAAAAAGAGGGCAAAAACTTTAATTTCTCACCTTTGACAAAGAGAGAAAAAGAAGTTTTTCAGGCGCTTCTTATCCTCTGTGAAATGGCTCCTTACGCGACGTACAGAGAGATTGCTAGAAGGCTTGCCATTACAGATTCTTTAGTCGCTCAGTACGTTACAAACATGATCGAAAAAGGTATTCCCATTTTGAAAAAATATCACGAGAACAAGGTTTTTTTAAAGATTGAGAAAGACTTTAGAGACTTGCAGTTGAAGAAAAACGTGCTTAAGATTGACGCTCTTCTGTCGAACTGGGTGCGTTGATTGCACTTGTTATTTTTTCTTTTTTTATCTCATTTTGAAGGTGATTTACAAATTTGAAACTGGTTTCTAAATGGTTTTTTATCGACTGTTCTGCTTTACGAAAAGCACCTTCCAAATTGTTACCGTTTAGTTCGTATCCAATGACCACTTTTCCTCCTGAAACAAAGGATGTTTTCTTAAGAACATTCAGCTCTAGCCATCGGTGCAGATAGTCGTACATTGTCTGTCGTTTAATTCCGGCAAACAATCCCATTTCCTCTACAGGCATGACTGCTAGTTCAGGTTTTTTCTCGCGATTTGATTGTTTTTTCCTCTCATAAAGCTCTAGAATCAGCTCATGCATTTTGGCTGTTCCGTCTTTTTTTCGCGGTAAAAGACCAAATCTTGAGAGGATTACTTTTGCGATTTCTTCTTTCTTTGCATCCGGCAGAATTTCTGAATTTTCAAGTTGAATTTTCAATGGATCACCTTTTTCATCCAAGGTAATATTTTTATCCTTTAAATTTTTTTCGGTGTTTTACCATACAGATGTCGGATTTTTTCATTATCTAAAATCTTAAAACATTTAAGCGTAAAGCAAATGTTTTATTATGTTAATCTTTTAATCATTAATTAAAAATTTTAATCACAGAAAATTTTAACAATTTTTAAATACAAAAAAAACACCGAATTCTTTAATTTTGAAGTTTTCCAAAGACTTTTTTCAAAAAAGGTATGAAGCCCTGCCAAAAACCATAATCTTTTGCCTGTTTTTGGTTATTTTCCTAAAAAACCCCGACACAAACAACAAACTATCACTTTTTCTTTACTTTCAAAACCTGCCCATTCCATTAAAACACCGTCTCCGACGGTATTTTCCCAGATTTTTCTACAAAATCCCGACAAACAAGTTCAAGGTGCTTTGATTCAAGAAGGGTGGTTGAACAAAAAAATATACCAAAACTCACTTTCTTTGAAAGATTCTGTGATTTTCCCTGACAAATCAAACTACCTTCAAAACAATGTATTTTTTACCCCTGTGTTTTGCATCAAAATGTCACGTCTGGAGCGTTTTTCAAAACTTTTTGTTATACTCGATAATCCCATAAAAACATTTTTTTCACCAAACGAAAGTAAATTATTGTTTTCTTTAAACTATTTAATAGAATTTATTATCAAGCAAAATAACTAATACAAATCAACCTTAGTAATATATTTATTATAATATCTAAATCAAAGAATATAATTTTTCAAAAAAATTTCGATTTTTTAAAGGGAGAAAGTGAGGGTTTGAAACTGTGAATAAACAACTATGAATCAAGCAAAAAAACAATTTTTTAATCGATTCCAAAATATTTTTTAAATTCGGTAAAATCCAAGAATTCTAAATAGTAATTTCTTAGGCACTAGAAAAATCACGCAATAAAAGTGAGTTAGAATAAAGAAAGTAAAGAAAAAAGTAATAATTTAAGCAATATAGCTTAATTTATGCTTGTCATCAATTGTTTTTTTCTGTGCTTTTTGTGATTGTTCTAAAAGTCCTTTAAGCTTTTTTTCAAAGTCTGCTGCTTGTTTTAGCAATGGTTTGTAATTAACTTTTAATCCTAAATATTTACTCAATGCTTCAACAACTTTTGCAGCTGCTTTGCTGTCTGGTAATTTCATATGTGTCTCTGCAAAGATACACATGTGCGGAATTTTTGGTTTTAACAGTAAAGCACTTGTTACACCGACGATAATTCCTTCTCCAATGCAGGCATATCCTGCTTTTTCTATTTTCTTTTTCAAAGAAGGATTTGTTGTAAAATGAAATGCTTTTGGTTCGCCAGGTGATTGTGAGCCAACACCTTCGATTGATATTATTTGTTTTGCATTTAATCTTTTGTATAAGTCTAATATTAAATCTGCTGCCTGCCATTCTAGTCCGACAACACTGGTTACAGCATGCACTATGATGATATTATTTTTCTTATTATAGTATATTCCTATAGGATCTACTAGTTTGCATTGGTGTATTGCTAATGTAGGCATTGCCTGTTCAAAATGATATGTGCCTATTTTTTCGCATTTGAGATGATCAAGCAGAAATCCTGTTGATATTGTTGCTACAAGTCCGTATCCTGGAAATCCTTCTATTATAGTCACTCCTTTAGGATTTTTGCTTAGTGTTAAAGAATTTGCATTGTATTTTGCCTGACTCTTTTTTGGTATATTATTCTTTTTTTCCATATTGCCTTATTTTATACTCTCGTATATAAACTTTTCTGGCGAAACAGAAAAAAAGAATACAGTTATTTCCAAAACGTAAAAAAACACTTATGTGTTTTTTTGGTCTCTAAAAAGTCTTAGCTTTTTAGAAACATTTATATATGGTAATATATAAATCAGAGTTATAATCAAAGAGGTGATATTTGATGGCAAAGAAAAAAGGATTGGGTCCTACAGGGAAAGCTCAATGGTTCCCGGTATTGCTGACCTTAGTTGCTCTATGGTTTTTAGCAGCAGACTTTGGCTGGCTAACAACTTATGGTCTTGACTTTTGGCACATTGTTGTTCTATTAGTCGGCTTAAAATTCTGGTTTGGTAAATAAGTAAATATTTTTATTTACTTTTTTATTTTTCTTTTTACTGTTATTTTCCTAAATAACAGTATTATTTCTATTATTATATAACTAAAAGAAAGAAAAAGTAGTTCTCTATAGTAATCCTTCCATATTATGTATTGCTGCATCTAGTTTGTTTAGTTCTGTTCTTAGTATTGTTAGTGTAGAATTCGCAGCATTTAATGCAGTTACTCTGCCATGCACCCCTGCTGGTTCATCTGATGTTGCTAATGCTTTGCCTAGTTCGGTTTCTGCTTTGTGTATTGCATCGTCTACTTTAGTTAAGCCAGCACCAAGAGCTTCGTAGTCAGGTTTTTTAGCTCTTCCTTTTCGTAATTCATAAGCAAGATTATATTCTTTAATTGCTTCATTTCTTGGAATTAATAATTTAGTCATGTTTGTATGTAATGCCTCTATTGCTTTTTCTGTTGGATTTCTCCATTTTGCTGCAGTTGTATTGCTTACTTGTCCTAATGCTGTGATTATATTATTTTTAATTTTTGATATTTCAGTGCTTGCAATAGGCAGATCTTTAGCAGTTATTGCTTTTTTCCCTCTTTTTTTTGCTTGTCCTCGTTCATAAACAGTTTTACGTCCCCAGTCAAATAATCCTGTTGCAAATAAAAGATATACTGAAACTCCCATTCCTATAGAGATTATTATTATATTTGCATCAGCTATAAAATTTACCCAGACAAATTCTTTTTCAACAACACCTACAATAAGATTTCTTACTACTGGTATTTTTGACCAGAGTACAAAGTTTCCAACCCATGCTAAGACTACTAATCCCCAGTAGAATGTGGAATCACGTTCTTTTTTTAGTGTCCATCGCATGAAAGCTGCATTTAAAATTATAGGTAT
>DAOVMP010000042.1 GCA_030630695.1 Candidatus Woesearchaeota archaeon | reverse complement strand
GAGAAAGCCATTAAAAATATTCAAAGAAGCAAATAGAGTTCTTAAAATACAAGGATATTTTGCATTTACTCTGCCCAAAAAGATTAACAAGAAAAAAGAAACTAAAAATAAAATTAAAACATATACTAAAAAGGAAATAGAACCATTATTCAAAAAAACAGGATTTGTTATTGAGAAAAAAATAGAATTTCATGGATGGTACACAAAATATAAAGATAAAATTGAATATATGGGGTATTTACTAAAGAAAAAGTAAAATTCTCTATTAATAATAATTCAACACGAAGCTATTTAAACACTGCTATGTTATAATTAGTATATGGCAAAATACGTTTCATTAATGAGCGGAGGAATTGACTCTCCTGTGGCTAGTTATCTTATGTTAGAGAAAGGAGCAGAATTAATTCTTGTTCATTTTCATAATCAAACAATTCAAAAAGAAAGTGTAAAAGGAAAAGTAGAAAGACTTGCGAAAAAATTACGCGAATACGGCAAAGTTAAATTATATATGATTCCATTTGGAGAAATACAAAGAAAAGTTATTCAAAATATTCAATCCAAAAATCGGATGATAGTTTATAGACGAATAATGTTTTGGATAGCTGAACAAATTCTTGAAAAAGAAGGGGCTATTGGATTTGTGACTGGTGATTGTCTAGGACAAGTAGCTTCGCAGACACTAGATAACCTAGGAGTTATTCATTCTGCAGCTAAAAAACCAATATTAACACCAATATTAGGATATGATAAAGAAGAAATTAAAAACATTGCAAAAAAAATAGGAACTTATTTACTATCTATAGAACCATATCCTGATTGTTGCTCATTCATGATCGATAAACATCCTGAAACCAAAGCTAAATTAGTTGATATTGAAAAAGAAGAAGAAGGAATGAATATTTCTGAGGAGATTGAAGAAGTAATTGAAAAAGCGGAAATCATTCTTACGCCAAAAATATGATTTCATTTCAATAGATATTTCTGTCTAAGATCAGAAAACAAGTTTTCTAATCCTCTCTAAACTCTGGCTCTTGTTCTTCTGACTGTCTAAACTGAGAACACTGTTTTTTGTTTTCCCAGAAAAACCAGCACTTTTCCTTGTGAAGCTGGTAATTTGCACAGTTCTCGCATAAGGCCATGAATGTATAAAAGTTGCGAAGATTTAAAAACCTTTTGGCTATAATAACAGTAAAAACAGACCAATGCCCCGCTCCGTTGCGAGTATGCAAACAATGCCGCATACGAGTTTTCACGGCCAAGCATTAAAAATAGAAAACTTCGCTTGGTGGCATTGGTCAAGGAAATAAAAATGCTAACAGAGAAAGAGATAAAACAGATACAAGACGAACTAGATAATTGCAAAAGACCAATATTCTTTTTCCACGACGATCCAGACGGATTGGCCAGTTTCTTACTATTTTATAGATATATAAAAGAAGGCAGAGGAATAGTTGTAAAAGCAAGACCTTTATTAAATACAATGTTTGGCCAGAAAGCTTTGAATTACGAAGCAGACAAAGTATTTGTACTAGACATTGCAAATGTTGATCAAGAATTCATAGACATGGTAAAAGTTCCAGTAATATGGATAGATCATCACCCTCCTGTTGAACGTGACAGAGTAAAATATTTTAATTCTCGCTTACGAAAAAATACAAATACACCTGTATCTTATATGTGCCACCAAGTTGTTAAACAAGATGACTGGATAGCACTAGTAGGATGCTTAGGAGACTGGTATTTGCCAGACTTTTTCAAAGACTTTGCTAAAAAAAATCCAGAATTGATTGGAAAAGCAAAACGCACAAAAACTCAGAGAGTTTTTGGCGCGCAGAAAAGCGAAGCTTTTCTTGCGACAGTTGAAGAACTATTATTTTCATCACCTATAGGAAAATTAGTCAAAATATTTTCATTCAGTCTAAAAGGAACAACAACAGATGTTCGAAAAGCAATCAAAATATTCACTAGAATTGAAGATCCTATGGAAATATTAAAGCAAACCACTCCTAAAGGCAAATTATTATACAAAAAATACGAGCAAGTGAATAAAGTTTATGAAGAACTGCTAAAAAAAGCTCTAAAAGTCAAAAAAGACAAAATTATAGTATTTACTTATTCTGAAGATAAACTAAGTTTAACAAAAGATTTAGCAAATGAATTAATGTATCGATTTCCAGATAAGATAATAGTTTTAGGTCGTGAGAAATCTGGCGAAATTCGGTGTAGTATACGTTCAAATAAGATTAATTTAACAAAAGCAGTTGCTAAAGCACTAATTGGAATAGAAGGATATGGGGGCGGGCACGAGCGCGCCTGCGGAGCTGCAATTAAGAAAGAAGATTTTAAACAGTTTTTGAAGAATTTGGAAAAAGAAATTAAATAAAACCTTTATCTTCTGCAAACTTTCTAAAAGACCTATCAAAAGTTGCTTCTGCTTCTTTTGAGAACGCGCATGCTGGAAGTTCATCATTTTCCAAATGATGTTTAATACATTCGCAGCATAAACCCTTTCTAGGACAACCAGGATAAGTACAAGGACAATCTACTTTGTTTTCTTCTTGTTTACATTCCATAATATATCCGATATAATCGGAACAAACTTATAAATTTAACGGAAAGGCATATAAATAATCTAATTTGTAAAGGAAGTATGAGAAGGACTGTTTTAATTGGAATAATCGCTGTTTTTTTACTAGTTTTAACCGGCTGCGGAGTTCTTACTAGCTTTACAACTCTTGACTTTGAAGAACCAATTACGTATTGTTCTCCAAATATTACTATCGCTTCTTTTAATATACGCAAGTTTTCAGATAATAGCAGAGATTCTGAAGAGTTGGATAAAATTACAGAAGTTCTTTCTCAGCTTGATCTTATTGCAATACAAGAAATTGTTGGAGATCCTGTTATTCTTAATCGAACTGTTGCAAAGTTAGCAGAGAAAGGTGCTACTTACAATTTTGTTATTAGTAATCCTGTTGGCAATAAGAATAAAGAAAGGTATGCTTTTCTTTTTAATGACAAAATAACTCTAGTGGGCAAGCCCAAACTATACTATGATAAATTTGATAAATTCATACGCGAACCTTACTCTGCATCGTTTAAATCTGGCGAATTTGACTTTGATATTTTTACAGTTCACATTCTTTATGGTAATGGTCCTGCTGATCGGACTTCTGAAATGAGACAAATCGCTAGTGTTTATTCTTATTATCAAGAGAAAGATTCTACAGAAAATGATTTAATCTTAACAGGCGATTTTAACACACAACCATGGCAGGATAATTTTGATTTTATATGGGCGTTACCTGATATCAAGATAGCAATACGCGACGGGGTAAGCACTATAGGGAAATATGGTAATCTGTATGACAATATTATATTTACTGACTCGGATACAGATGAATATACTGGATTAAACGGAATTTATTATTTTGATGAAATACTTGGATTAGAAAAAGATGAAGCTAGAAATAGTGTTTCAGATCATAGACCAGTGTATGCTGTGTTTTGTAGTGGGGAAGATGATGATTAAATTATAATTCCCTAATCTTTATAAATCTCTTTTGATACAAAACTAGTATGGTGCGAGAATACAAACAAGTTGAAGTTGGCGGATATGTAAACAAAGAACAGATTCGCTGCTGGGTAAATTATAGATTGGATAACTGGCGACCAATGATTTTTGACAGAAAAGATCTGGAAGAATGTGGAATCGAACTTGACGATCAATTTAGATGGATTATGAACAAAGAAATGCATATCTCGTCCGACAATATCAAGGATATCACTAACACCCTTTCTGAAAATTAACTTTCTATACTAATATACAGAAATCTTTTTAAAGCCCTTCTCAATTAATTCTTAATATGCGCCGATGGTCTAATGGCATGACAGCGGCCTTCCAAGCCGCTTATCAGGGTTCGAATCCCTGTCGGCGCATACTTTCATTTTACACAACTTATATAAATACTAAAGAATCTATATTCTTACATGATCAAAATTCCTCTATTGTGGCATCCGCGGGTTTATAATATACGGATGTGGATACTTCACGGAAGAAATTTGAGAAAAAGATATGAATATATTTCTAGGCAAATAGGAAAAAATAAAGTAGTTCTAGAACCTGGATGCGGGCCAGGATTGTTAGCAAAATACTTAGATCCAAGCTGTAAATACATAGGCTTTGATATTGATCCCAGTTTTGTAAAACACTGTAAAAGAAAAGGATTAAATGTATACAAAGGAGATGCATTAACAGCAAAATCATACAAAAAAGCAGATGTTATAGTATTATACGACGTAGTTCATCACATTGGAAGAAAAGATGAAAAAAAGATGTTCAAGTTATGTAATAAATTTGCTAAAAAAATAATAATCTGCGAACAACCTGCGCCGGAACTATTAAAAAGAATGAAATGGTATGTGTGGATTTTTAATATAATTGATCAAGATAAAAAAGGAAAAGTAAACCTGGCACTACAAAGAACTGAAAAAGAATTGTTAAAGGATATGAAAAAAGGATTCGGGATTGTCAAGAAAAAAAAGCGAATAAAAAAAATAGGAAAAGAATTCATAGTTACGTATGGCTAAAACAATGGAAAAAATACTTGTACTAGCAGCACACAATGACGACCCTATTTTCGGAGCAGGCGGAACACTAGCAAAGTATGCAAAACAAAACAAAAAATTCAAAACAATCATATTTTCATACGGTGAACTAAGTCAGCCACAATTAAAACCAGAAATCATCATAAAAACAAGAAAAAGAGAAACAAACAAAGCAGACAAAATCTTAGGAGGCAATGGAGTAGAGTACATGAACATGAGAGACACAAACATGCTATTAAAAATAAGAAAACCAGAAGTAAAACAAAAAATAATAGATATCATCAAAAAAGAAAAACCCGACAAAATCTTCACACACGGAGCAAATGACATACATACACATCACATAGTAATATATCAATTAGTGAAAAAATTAATAAAAGACAAAAAAATAGAGTGTCCTATATACTCATTTGACGTATGGAACATCATGAAAATAAGAAAAAGAGGACTTCCAAAACTAGTAGTAGACATAACAGACACATTTGAAACAAAAATACAAGCTCTAAGGGCCCACAAAAGCCAAGCAAACACATTAATGAGCCTAGGATGGCTAGTGCATTTCAAAGCAAGAATGAATGGATGGAACAACAACTGCAAATATGCAGAAGTATTTGACAAGATAAACTAATATGGATAAAAAGAAAATATTAATCACAACAGACTGCTACCTGCCCAGATGGGATGGTGTGGCAAGATTTCTTAATCAGCTAATACCAGAACTAAAAGATCAATTTGAAATAACAGTAATAGCACCAGAATTTGAAGGCAGATACAAACAAATACCGGGAGTAAAAACAAAAAGACTACCAATAATACCAATGCAGTTTGGAGATATTTATTTCTCATTCAACACAAAAGAAGTAGCCAAATACGTAGCAGAAGCAGACTTAATCTTTAATCAAACAATCGGACCCATAGGAAAAAGAGCAATAAATACAGCATACAAATTAAACAAACCAGTAATAAGCTATATTCACAGTATTGAATGGGAACTAGCATCAAGAGCAGTCAAAAGATTCAAATGGATGACAGAAAAAATAGTAATGCAAAGAGCACAAACCCTATACAACAAATGTAATATATTAGTCGTACCAACACAAGAAGTAGAAGATATTCTATCTGCACACAAAGTT
>DAOVMP010000076.1 GCA_030630695.1 Candidatus Woesearchaeota archaeon | reverse complement strand
TGCCATAAGAAGAAAGGTGTTGATTTTTGTTTTGAATGTTCTCCTAAAATGATTTGTTCTGATTATCATTCACAAAATGCTTGTGCAGATAATGTGTGTGGTGTTGGTGATTGTGAATGGCGTGATGTTTTTATATCAATAGGGGGGGGTGTCTGCATTGATAAGCGCTTTGATAACTGCCCTCGGTGCTCGCAGATGCCTCTTGCCTCTATTGTTAATAATGAAGCATACAGCAATGTTTATGACGCATGTACTCCTGCAAAAGCAGTAGCATTAAGTACCGGCGATAAAAGGTGCTTTTTTAATAAAAATAATTTGCAGTCTGTTTCTTGTTCAGATGCTGTTTGTGATGATTTTTCAAAATCGCAGTGTGGAAGTCCTGATAATGGAATTCAGCTAGCAAATGATAACTCTATCATTGTTGCAAGTTCAGATCCGTGTGGTATTGGTGTTTGTTTTTATTCTGATTCCGAAAATAGGTGTTTTAAGGATGCTGATGCAAATCAAATTGTAGATTGCCAAGATAGAACCTGTGAAAAGGATTTTTTGCCTCCTGAAACAAGTGTTTTTATTTCAAGCCAGTCTGGCAGGGACGATTATTTGAATGTTCGTATAAGAGATAAGACTTATGTTAATGATCCTGGTAAGGATGTTTCAATTGAAGAAGATTATTTGACTTTTGTTTGTGCAGGTGTTTGTGATGATGTTAATGCTTTTAGAGTTATAAATGGATCAAGATTAAATATTAATGATTTGGAATTAAAAGATGGTATAGATATAATAACTACGTTAACAACAGGAGAAAATACTTTAAAGTTTTTCAGTGTGGATCCTAATCGTAATGTAGAAGTTGTTAAGTCTATGACTTTTTTTGCTTGTGATAATTGCGCAGGCCCAAAAGCTTTAAAATTTATTACTAAAGCAAATCTTATTGAAGAAAATTATTATAGTAATTCTAAAAAACCTGTTTTCAGGGTTATTTTTAATGAGCCTGCAGAGATTTCAACAGCAGGTTTGATGATTGACAACAGTGGAGTTGATTTATCAATAATTCCAACCAATGGTTTTAATTATGAATATACATTAACTCCTGTTCAAGATCTTTCTGATGGAATTTATTTTTTCTCTTTAAATGCAAAAGATGAAAATAATATGTTTATGGATGACCCAATTAATTTTAATTTAATAATAGATACAATTTTTCCCTCTGTTTCATTAAGTCCAGAAGATCATTCTTTTTTTGATGAAGGAAACATAGAAGTTAGTATTTCTGCCAACGAACCTATTTTATTAAATGCTTCAGTAGATGATGTTCTTTTTGTGAATAATTATGTTGCAAAGAGAGTTCCTAAGAATATTGATTCTCTTTTGACAACAGCAGATAATAAGCTTTTCACCGGAGAAGTTGGCGGTATTTCTTCTGGTAAAAAAGCATTAAGTGTAATTGCTTCTGATTTTGCAGGTAATTTAGTAGTTAAAGATTCGTATTTTTTCATTAGTACTGGCGCGCCTAATTTTAGATTAAAGAGTCCGAGTTTTGGTGTTAGTTCTGTTTATGAGTTTGATGCTGTTGTTGAGACAAATACAAGGGCAGAATGCAGATATTTGTATGATATTCCTATTCCTCCGCCAGCTTCAGAGTTTGCTCATTTAGCTAAGTTTAGTGATACTGGAAATACAGAACACACATTGTATGGTTTGAAAATTCCTGAAACTAATGTTTCTAAAAAAGTATTGCATGTTTATTGTAAAGCAGAAGATTTTGCGCCGGTTAGAAAAACTTTTGAATTAACAATAGATACTGAACAGCCTGAAATCATAACTGCTTTTGTTTATCCTGAGATTATTTCAGATTATATTGGTCCTGAAGATTTGAGATTTATGGTTGAGATTAAAGTTCAGACTTCTGAGCCTGCTTTTTGTAAGTATAGTAGTACTACAAATGTTTTTGATGATATGGAGCATAAGTTCCCGGGTTATGGTGAGGTGTTAAAAGAATCGCATGTTATTAACATATCTGTTGATGAAGAAGGTGAGCATACGTATTATGTTGTTTGTGAGGATGTTGCAGAGTTAAGAACAGAGCCAAAAGATCTTAAATTTACAATTGATACTTCTGTTGCTTTTGAAGTAAAGAGTGTTAGTGAGCGTTATCAGGATACAAGCCCGTTATATTTGCGAATTGAGACAAATAAGCACGCATTTTGTTATTATGGTGAATCACAGCAGGATGTTTCTGAGTGTTTTGGTGATTGCAGGTTTGGTTTTTCTCATGTTGCAAAAATACCTAAGTCAGATAATGGAGATTATACTTTTTATGTTAAGTGTAATAATGGTGCAGGAGGTATTACAACAGAAGTTATTCCTGTTACTATTGGTTTAGGAATTAGTAATATGACTGTTGGCACTCCTTGTAATAATAATTTATTAGACGGTACTGAAACAGATATTGATTGTGGAGGTGCCTGCCCGGGTTGTGAAAAAGGTTTGAATTGTGTTGAAGATTATGATTGTGAAGAAGGATTATTTTGTGTTAAAAGTGTTTGTTCTGAAGAAGATTCAGATGGTGATGGTGTTATTGATGAAAAAGATAGATGTCCTGAAACACCGATTAGTGAAATTGTTGATTCTAAAGGCTGTTCTCAGTCGCAAAGGGATAAAGATGGTGATGGAATGGATGATGACTGGGAATTAAGATATGATTTAGATCCTGAAGATAAAGATGATGCTAATTTGGATAAGGATAGTGATGGCTTGTCTAATATTGAAGAGTTTAATTATGGAACAAATCCTAGAGATAGGGATTCTGATGGTGACGGCTGGTCAGATAAAAAAGAGATTGATACAGGTTATGATCCTTTGGATTCTGAATCACATCCTGAGTCTATTTTACCTACACTTTTTATCGTTTTAATGATAATTGCAGCATTAGTTGGCGGGGGTATTGGTGGTTATTTTGCTTACAAAAGAGTTATTCCCAATTTAAGAATAATGATGCGTAAAAAACCAGGACTTAAGCCGCTTTCTAAAAAGCCTGTTCTAAAACCTGTTGATAAATTACACGATTTAAGAAAAATGATTAAGATTGGTCCTCCAAAACCTAGAAGAGATCCGGGTTGGATTCCTTTGGAAAACTTAAAAGCAAGAATAGTGAAAAAAACACCCCCTGATGTTTGGGAAAAGATGAGAAAAATGACTTTTATGCCAAAAAGAGAAAAGGCGCCCATTAAACCAAGTACAAAACCAGAAGATACTTTTGCTCGTTTAAGAAAGATAGCCAAGAAAAGAAAAAAAATAAAGATTAACAGCTTCAAAGGTAAAAAATGAATAAAAAAGCTCAAATGATTGGTCAAATTTTTGTTTTAGTAATTGCAGCTATTGTTTTTATTTTAATTTTAGGTTATGGTTATTCTGCTATTTCGCATTTTATAAAAAGTTCTGAGCAGGTTGCTTTGATTGAGTTTAAGACTTCTTTAATATCTGGTGTTGAGCAGATAAAATCGGATTATGGAAGTGTTCGTAAGGTTTCTTTAAGAATTCCTAAAAGACATCAAAGATTATGTGTTGTTTCTTCTGATACTGACGCAGATACTGGAGAGTTTCAGACAAGGTTTCCTCTTTTGTTTGAGATTTGGCAGACAGGTTCTGAAAATGTGTTTTTAATACCAAAACAAGAGTCTCCTATTTTTATTTCAGAGGTTGTTGTTCCTAATGGTTATTTTTGTACGGGTGTTTCTGGTAATGTTGATTTAAGAGTCAAGGGCCTGGGTGATAAGACCGAGGTTTCAGTATGGTGAATAAGAAAGGTTTTGAATTGCAGTTTCATTGGATTCTTGTTTTGATAGCCGGCGCAATTATTTTGTTTTTTTTCTTTTCTGTTGTTCAGAAACAAAGGTCGCTATCAGGAGAACGATTATCCATAACATTGTCTACAGATATTGATGCGGTTTTTAGCAGTGCTTTGGAAAGTAAGGATACTTCCCAATTT
>DAOVMP010000091.1 GCA_030630695.1 Candidatus Woesearchaeota archaeon | reverse complement strand
TAAGGATACTGATGAAAAAATGGCTAAGTTTATTTTAAGTATGCATCAATCTGGTAAAACAGTTCAGGAATTAGATACTGCTTTGCTGCGAAAATATATATCTTATGCTCGTTTGCATATTAAGCCTAAACTGACTGATTCTGCTGTTGATGAATTAAAAGATTATTATATTAAGATGCGTTCGTCTGCTTCTGATAAGGGTTTGAAGTCTGTTCCTATTTCTGCTCGGCAATTGGAAGGGCTAGTAAGACTATCAGAAGCTTATGCCAAATTAAGGTTGAGTGATAAAGTTAGTAAAAAAGATGCTCAAAATGCTGTTGGATTGCTGGATTATTGTTTAAGACAGATTGCGTATGATGAAGAGACTGGAACTATTGATATTGATCGTATTGCTACTTCTATGCCTGCTTCGCAGAGGAATAAAATCATTGCAATTAAGGAAATTCTTGTTGAGTTGGAAAATAAAATTGGTAAAACTATTCCTTTAGAAGATGTTGTTGTTGCTGCTAAGGAAAAGAATTTTAATGAATCCGAAGTAGAAGAAGTAATTCAGAAGTTAAAGAATTCTGGTGACATCTTCGAGCCTCGGCATGGATTTATTAGTAGGATTTAGTTAAGATGGTTTTACTGACTGTAGCGAATGACAAATTAGCGGACTAATTCTACCTTTTCAGCAGACAATGCTCTAATACGATCTAACACATCTGTCCAGCCAAAAACTCTTATTATATCAGATTTATCAATTTTATTTTTTCTATTCCATGGCTGATCAAACAAATAAATACCAATACCGCTTCCAGATAAATTAGTAAGATTATCATAGTAATCATCAATCATTGCTCCGATTTTTAATTTATTAATAACTTCTTTTTTAGTACGTTTCTTGCCTTCTGCAACAAAAAGAAAGTGATTATAGGGAATATTATTTACTTCTAAAAACTTCTTGGCAAAACCTTGTTCGTGAGCAAATCTGGCAGTTAAAATAATAATCTTATGTCCTTCGATCATCAAAAGACCTAAAGCCTTCTTGCATCCAGGAACAATTTTAGTTTGTAACGTATAAATACCATTAACTTCACGCCTAAACTCATCATATTCTTCGTTACTTATCAAACGTCTCATGAATGCGCCAGTAGTCTGTTCAGGCCTTAACGTTAAATCAAACTTTTTCTTTGCCAATTTAACCTTAAAAGCAGAAGCATCTGCAATTACTCCATCAAAATCAACACTAATTCTCATAAAAAATACCTCATAATACAATATCTTCTTAAAATAATATATAAACCTTTTTTAATTCAAACACTATGCAATTGAAAAATAGAACTTTAGAATAAATCTAACAATTCCCGAAACTTTAAATATTATCTTTATTTCATACCTATTATGATTAATGAAAAAGAAAGAAAACCACTTAATTTCGAGTACGAAGTTAGAGGTGCCTTTCTCGATCTATATTTCAGAACAGTACATGATAGTACAAGAGCGAGAATAGAAGAACAAGAGTTTTTAACATTTGTGGCACAAGTTCCATTTAAAGATGGGGTAAACAGTTCAGTTTCAGAAGCAGTGGAAAAAAACTTTGTTGATGTGACTGATGTAGGTTTTAGCAGGAAATATGTTGCAAAAGATATACATTCAGAAAAGAAAATTAACGGTGTTTATATACACGAAAAGGATAAATGATATATTCTAGATAATAAAATTATTATATATACTTACTAATACTAATAATTCAATCAATAATTCTTAAACACTGCACAGTTTCTAGTGGGATGTTGTGGTGTGTTTGAGTGAAGCTTTATAAAAGAAAACGTTATCTTATATTTATGGCAATTGACAAAGAGATAGAAAATTTGCAATATCAAATTCATAAGATGGAAGGAAGATCTCTAGGGGGGAATATTGGAAACAGGCTTTATGGTTTAGGCAAAGTGGGAATGCAATTATTTCTATATTACATAACAGACCAAAATCCATTAAGTTTTTTATATTTGCCTCTCGCCGTAGATGGCGCCGCGGATTTATTAACTGGCAAACATCACACTTTAATGTTTAGAATTCTAAGAGCGCACCCAAAATACAAATTAGAAAAATTGCTTGTCAAACAACAAAAAGAAAATTAACAATAATTCAACCAGTCATATTGTTAATTAAATGAACAAATATAAAATATTCTCAAAACCCGACCCCTCTCTAACTATACTCTCCAACAATCCCCTGCAATCTCGCCTGCCGTTCTAAAGAATAACACGATTGTAAGTAATAGGGATCATTGATTTTGTCGCAGACATCATAATTTCCTTCTAGTGCAAAGTTTAGTAAACAGTCAGATTGTATCTGATCTTCTTGTATTGATTCGCAGAACTCATATTTTTTAGTTTTTTCTGCTAAAATATTAAAACATTCATCTGCATCATTAACAGATGGTAAAGAATTGCATAACATTGTTGCTGTGCTAGGATCTGTTCGTGCTTTTTTGATTGCATCATTAATTATTGAGCTTGTTGTTTCTGTTTGTATTCCGCAATCTAATGAACAACTATAAGCATTTTCTCCTGCTTCGCATATTCCATTGCCGCAGCATGGAATTATTGGAATATTTTCGCAAATTCCAGAAACACATCTATCTATAGTACACGCATTGTAGTCATCGCATCCTGTCGGGCATAAAGAAACAACATCTGCAGAAGGTTCTTCAAAAGAAGGTGTTTGTAATCCTTTTCTTTCTTCAACTACAAAGTTAAAACTTGATTGTTTGCTTCCGCCAGTATAGGTTAGTGTTGTAATCATTTCATATTGTCCTAAAGGAATGTCAGAAGGTAGTGTTGTTTGTGTTTGTGTTGAGCTTTTCTTTCCTATAGATATTTTTTCTATCTTAGTTCCTGCTGCTTTGCCTGTTTTTTTATAGATCATCTGATGTTTTAGGTCTACTGAGATTGTTTTGGATGTTGAACTGGTTAATGTGTTGACAAATGTTAGTTTTCCACCCGGTGTTACAGAACTTACTAAAGGAGTGGTGGATATATAGATGTCTTTTGGAACTGGAGAAAGGAGTTTTAAGGTCAATATTACTATTAATATAAGAACAATTATCACAATTGCGGCTATTAAGCCTGTTTTTGCAGTGATTATTTTTCTTCCTTTGACTTCTTTTATTACTGCATTGATTTCTTGCTTAGAGTATCCTGATTGTTCAAGTCTTTTACGTATATTACCAATAGCATATCCTTGTTTTATAGTGGTTTTTACATAGTTTTTTAGTGTTGAATCAACCATTATCTACATCTTACAACACATTTATTTAAATGTTTTGCAGAATGTCAAAAACCACAATGTTAAAGCATGGTAACATGTTTTACATGCTACTAAAATATACAGTGGTTTTTGAGCATGCTCAGAATACCACATATCCATTAGTGGTTTACATAGTAAACCACCATTCTTAAAAATGGTGGTATTCTAACATATAAATCTATTTAAATGAGATATTAAACCATACATACGGTGGTTATTTGGTTGAGATTCAAAAGCGTCAAACAGCAGTAAAAGTGAATATTAGTG
>DAOVMP010000015.1 GCA_030630695.1 Candidatus Woesearchaeota archaeon | reverse complement strand
CATTTAATTCTTTCTATTACGCGCAAAAAAGAAAAAGAAGTTCATGTAATGATTCCAGATATTGATTTTAGCAAGTGTATCAAGTGCGGTAAGTGCAGTCAGGTTTGTATGTACAAAGCAATTGTTTTTGTAAAAGACAAGAACCCCATTCTTGTTCCAGAGCAATGCAGTGGTTGCGGTGCTTGTGTTATTGCTTGTCCTGTTAAATGCATTGGCGAAGCTCAAAAAACCATCGGAACGGTTTATTCTGGCAAAAGAAATAATATTAAATTGATTTCAAGTGATTTAAAGCCAGGAGAACCTTTGTCAGAATTTGTTGTTGATGCTGCTAAGAAATTTGTTAAGTCTAAAGAAAAAGATTATGATATTGTTTTAATTGATACTGCTGCAGGCAGTCATTGTGATGTTATCTCTGCTTTAAGTGATTGTGATCTGGCTTTGGCGGTCACAGAGCCATCCCCTTTAGGGGCTCATGATTTAAAACTTATACTGGATTTATTAAAGATTTTAAAGGTTCCTGCAAAGATTATTCTTAACAAATCAACAGTCGGGGATAAAAAAATTATACAAAAGATTGCAGAGGAATATAATGTAGAATTGCTTGCTGAGATTCCTTATGAAAAGTCTATTGTTAAAGCCTATTCCAAAGGAGAGCCGGTAAAACATGAAGCTATTGAGAAAATTGCGGAGTTTTTAGACCAATGAAACGAATAACAATCATTTCAGGTAAGGGGGGGACAGGAAAAAGTACTGTAACTTCTTCTTTAGCAATAATGTTATCTAAAAAGAAAAAAATTGTTGCTATTGATTGTGATGCAGATGCTCCGGACCTGGGTCTTTGTTTTGGTATTAAAGATAAGGATTATCAATGGACGCCTGTTGAAACAGGATTTAAAGCAGAATTAATTGAAGAAAAATGCACTCACTGCGGGAAATGCAGAGATATCTGTAGATTTGGTGCTATTTCTTGGGATAAAGAAAAGAATCAGCCAATAATCAAAAGGTTATTGTGTGAGGGTTGTGGTTCTTGTAAATTAATTTGTCCTGTTAGCGCAATCAGGCTTGTTAAGGTTGAAAATGGGAGAATTGGTTATGCTAAATCAAACTATGGTTTTAATATTGTTACTGGTCAGCTTAAAATAGGCGAGTCCGGCTCTGGAAAAGTTGTTCTTTTTATTAAGACCAAAGCAGAAGAGATTGCTCATAAAGAGAATATAGATATCATGCTTATTGATTCTGCTGCAGGAATTGGCTGCCCGGTTATTGCTTCGATTAATGGCTCTGATTTTGTTATTGCGGTCACAGAACCAACACCTAGTGCTTTAAGCGATTTAAAAAAAGGATTGCAGGTTGTTGAGCATTTTATGATTCCTTATGGATTAGTTATTAATAAATTTGATATAAATAAAGAATTTAGTAAAAAGATCGAAGAGTTTGCTAGAAAAAACAATATTCCTTTGCTTGGCAAGATTCCTTATGATAAGGAATTTGTTAACGCATTGGTCAATTTAACTCCAGCAGTTGTTTACGATAAGAAATTTGAGCCAATGTTTGAGAAAATAATAAATAATCTAAATAAATTAGTAAAGTAGAGGTTAAAAAATGATAATAACTGAAGAAAAGCCTTTTGGGTTAATTAAATCAAAATTAAAAAAGGGAGATAAAATAGGAATAATATCATGTAATAATTGTGTAAGAATTTGTGGAACCGGGGGCAAAGAAAAGATTAAAGAATTAGCAAAAAAATTGGAAAAAGAAGGATTTAAAGTAATTGATAAAGACCTTATAGGAATGGCTTGCGAATACGACTTGTTGAAAAAAGACGAATTAAAAGGCAAAGTAAACATTGCTTTATGTTGCGATGCTGGTGTTTATAATCTAAAAAAAATTTTTCCAAACAAAAGATTAATATCTGCTTTGGATACAATTGGTTTGGGCGCCTGGGATAAAAAAGGCAATTTAACTTTAGTTAAAAAATTTGGTCGTTAAAAATGGGTTTATTTTCGTTTTTAAAACGTTCAGAAAAAGAACAGTTAAAATGTGATTGGTGCGGGCAAAAGATGGAAGCCGCGGTTTATACTAAATGTGTTAGTGACAAGACGTTAAATTTCTGTTCAGATTCTTGTAAAAAAGATTTTAGAAAATCGGGTAAAGGAAGTGCTTCTCGGTCCTGTTCTGCTTGCGCCCTTCGTCGTTAAGCCGTGAGATTAAGAAATAAGACCTAAACAATTGGGTTCAGCTTGTTTATCAGGAATAAAAAAATAGCTTATTCTTCTTTTCTTTGAGTTAAAAAAATAGAATGCTTATAGAGAATTTTGAATAAAGAATAGAAGGTTATTCAAATTTTCTATAGGTTAAAAATAAAATATTTTACTTCTGAAAACCGGATTGATCTTATAATAGTACTGTAATAATTTTGATGTGTTTTTCCAGCCTTTGCTGGTTTCTCCGCGCTTATCCGCCAGAGCTATATGAACTTCATAAGCCACGTTTTCTTTATATTCAGTTCCAGAAAGATGACATCCTAAATGCCGTATTAATAAATGATCCATTCCAGTCTGGTTGCAAATTTCACGAAGGTGTATTGGTAAAAACCTTGCAAGGTTTTCTTCATAAACAAGAATAGTTAACTTATCTTTACTGACGTACCCGTACCACTTTTTACGCGCGGATTTTCTTCTTTTTGATTTATTTTCAAGAACTAATTGAGTATTATTTTCAAGCATCTCCAAAATATCCCCTTCTAATAAACCAAGTTCTCTTGCAATTGCTATACTATTTTTTCTCCATCGTTTTAAATAATCCATATTTATTCTGTACATGGTGATTCTCCTATTTTACTACTTTAATTTAAATATTTCATTCTTTTTAAAGATGTCGTACTGGAGAGTACAATCAAAGAATACTTCAACAAATTCTGAAATTATGTTCCTATAATCATGGCCGGATTAACCAACAGAATAATGCCTAATAATATCATGATTGCTCCGCCAATGAATTTTATTACTTGTATTTGTTTTTTACTTATTTGTTTTGCTTTAAGTGTGTAACCAAATATTCCTATTACTATGCTTAAAGGCAGTATGTATACTAAATTATAGAACAATAAGTAGGAGTAATAACTTAGGCCACTTTCAAGGACTTTTCCGGTCAGTATCCCGGTATATATTATTGGGAACCCTGCAGTGCAGGGCAGTTCAACCAATGATGCAAAAGCAGCCAAGACTATTGAAGATAAAATTAACATAGATGTACTGCCTTTTATAAAGACATCTTTCACTCGTTCTATTCTTTTAAGTAGAGGACCTTTGTGTCTTTCCTGTATCATTAAAGTAATTCCTTTTCTAAAAAAGAATAGTTCTTTGCAATTTATAAATCCCGCTATCAATGCGATACATGCTATTGATATTCTTAGTGGGGTTATAAATCCTATAAATTTGAAAATGTTCAGCCATGCAACCATGAATAGGAAATAAACAATATAAACCACTGCTATGAAAGTGTATCCAGTAATGTATATTTTTTTTCTGGAATGTGCTGCTGAGACAAGCAGGCCCAGTAGTAGTGTTAGCACAAATAGGTTGCAAGGGTTAAAACCATCAATTAAAGCAATGATAAACGTGAAGATAGGCAGGGGCAAGCTGATGCCTAATGCTTTTAAAAAATCTAATGATGTGCTTTTTGCTAGAATAAAAAAACTGATGAGTAGGATCAGTGTTATAAGTATAGTTAAAAAGCATTTTTTCTTTGCATTCATTATGTTCCCTCTATGAATTTGTTAATAATCTGCGTATATTCCTCTTTTGATTTTGAACCAATATGCACAACACATCCTGCTATTAAGGTAGGAGTATATTTAATATTAATACCGTAGCTTTCCATAACTGCCATATCTTCTTTTTTAGATACATCAAGAAATTCCAAATCCAGCCCTTTTTCTTGTCCAATCTCCTTTAAAATAGGTTCTGCAACTTTGCAATGCCCGCAATATTCTGATCCGAGCATTATTACTTTGTCGCTTAAGCCCCTTTCTATGCAGGACTCAGAGGGTATTTCAATATTTGAATCTAAAGTTATAACCCCTGTTGTAGAAGGAGGACCTTCTGAGATTGTTTGGCTACACCCGCAGCCAAGCAATACAAGTGCAATTATGTTAAATAAAATCCATGTTTTCTTGTTCATCTTCATTTTTACCATAAACTATTTAAATAACTAACATTACAGAATGTGTAACTATATATAAAAGTTCGTTACAAAAAATGAAACTGGGCATTTTAGAAGAAAATAAAAGCATTTTTTTAGTTTTAGGGATAATCACTGGTTTTGTATTTATTGTGGCGTTCAGCACTCTTTATGTATCGGATGCTATTAAGAACAATAATGCCTGTGGTTGTGTTATTCCAATACCATACATGATTTTGATTCTTTCATCTTTAGGAATTTTTGTAGGGAGTGCGGCTTATTATTTCACTGTGTCAAAATACCTACAACAAGGAGAAACCAGAAATAAAAATATAGAATTTACACTGAACTTTCTTGAACCACAGGAAAGAGCAGTTATTAAGGAACTCATAAAAGGTAAAAAAGGGCTAAAACAAGCAGAACTAGAAAAACAAACTGGTTTTCATAAAGTAAAAATCCATAGAATAGTTAATAAGCTGCGGATAAAAGGTCTTGTTGAAAAACAATCAAATGGTAAAATTAACATAATTGAATTAAACCCTCAATTAAAAGAGGTTTTTGCATAAGAAAATAGAAGGTTATTCAAGGTTCTCTGTGGGAATAATTCTGTTGTTATTGGGAATAGGCATGTTTATTGCAATGTATTTTGGAATGATTTAAGAAAGTAGTTTCAATTCTCCTGTAATTTTATCTATTTTTTCTTCAGTATCCGGTCCTATTGCCAGGCAAGTCACTGTTCCTGGTTCTAGTTCTGTTCTTCCTGCATCTGTTATCAAGGAAACTACTAATCCTGTGTCTTCTGCTTGTTGTTTGTATTTGAATAAATCTTCTTTGGTTTTAACTTCTAATACTGCTTTTTTCATGCCTGCATTCCGCCATTTGGAAATATCATCTTTATGTGATTTTAAAACTGCTTCAGAGGATGCGTGTGCGCATTGAGCACTCATTTTTCCTTTTGATAATTTCAAATCTTTTCGAACCAGTATTACTTGTTTGTATTCCATAATATAAAGAATATTTAGTTTGTTTTTAAAACTTCTTGTTCAGAAATCAAAATATTGTTGTTTTGCTCGTTTTTCTTCTTCATAATTAAGAAGTTCTTCAGGTATTTTTCCTGATGAAAATAATTCTCTTATTTTTAATGAAAGTTCAAGTCCTTTGTCTATAAGTTTTTTCCCTTGATAAGAATATAAATCATCAATATCTGAAGTTATTTCTCTTAGACTTGTTGTTTTTATTTTCCATTGTTCATATGCGCTGTTTTTTTTAATATCCGCTTCTGCGTTATCATATGCAGATATAAATTCTTTACAGATTTGGCGATGATTACATTTTTCTAATGGTATTCCTTGGATAACTATTTGTTTTATTTTTAGAACCTTTATTTTTTCTTCTAGTTCCAGCTGGCTCTCTGCAATTTGTTTGTATCGATTCCCCATAACAGGATATATTTTATCTGCAACGAGTTTAAACACTTGGTTTATAAGATAGTCTTTAAATTCCATAATTTTTCTAAAGAAGTTATTCTTTATAAATTTGGCGGTTAATAATGTTAAGAGTAATCATAATTTATCTATAATATCCTCGATTTCTTTTTTCTTTCCTATGCTAAGATAAACTGCTAAACCATATTTGGTTCTTCCATAAACAATAACTAATCCATCTTTAACCAAGTTCTTTACCGCAGAAGATACATCTCCTCTTAAATGTGCTGGCAAACCTGACTTAAGTCTATTGAAAAGCATGTGTCCTTTTCCCCAGCATCCGGCAGAATACAGTTTGCGAAT
The DNA here is from genome assembly GCA_030630695.1 of Candidatus Woesearchaeota archaeon. Taxonomy (GTDB): domain Archaea; phylum Nanobdellota; class Nanobdellia; order Woesearchaeales; family ARS49; genus WJKI01. The sequence goes on along the minus strand of DAOVMP010000015.1, from coordinate 1,789 downwards.
TATTGATTTTTTTATTAAATTAATTGATTCGGCTCTATCGTGCATGAGTTATTTTTAGAATTTTTTTCTTTATAAGTTTTTGCGATATTTTTTCGTAAAATTTCCGAGAATATAATTTTAGTTATGGCCTTTGAAAGCTAAAAATAGAAACATTTATATATTTAATTTGTTTTATTCATCTTATGTCAAGCAAATCTTTATTTTTGAAAATGTTTGGAAATAGTCCTATACTAAGAGTTCTTGATTTTTTTATGGTTTATGAGGATTTTGATTATTCTATGATTGATATTGCAAAAAATTCTGGCATTGGTTATTCTACATTAAAATTATTCTGGAACGATTTAATAAAATATGATATAGTTAAGAAGACAAGAAAAATCGGCAAGGCAAAATTATTCAAATTAAACATACAAAACTCAGTAGTGCAGCAATTTAGAAAATTATATTGGGTTTCTGTTAAAAAAGAAACAGAAAAATTATTAAAACAAAAAGTAAAAATTAAACATTAATACACCACTGCAACAAGAACTCTGTCAATATCATTAAAACGAACTTTAATGTTGTCTTCATCGGGATTGCTGTCGCCTTTTGTTAAGAAATATTTTCCTTCTGAGTCAGTTCCTAGTCCTATGACGCGATGTATTATTCTTCTTTTGTTATTTTTATTTCTAAAAGAAATTATGTCTCCTATGTGTATGTCTTTTTCGTATTTTGGTTTTATTTGTATTGCATTGCTTTTTGAGCTTAACACAGGTGTCATTGAATTAGTGTCTGTGAAATTCGCCCATACTGCGTTTTGTAGATCTATTTTTATATGGGATTTGTAGACGTGTATTTTGTCTTGTGTTATCCAGTCGTTTGGTGCTATTCCTGTATCGACCCCTAAAGGCGTTTCTGTTTCAGGCAAAACCTCAGAATTAACACTAACTCCTGCCAGAAACGCGAAAAATATTAATACCATCACTATTTTTTTATCCATCAACCCACCAAGTTTAGGAGGATATTATCGTATTAATAAGTATTATTATAGTAGAATATATAGTTAATAGACTTATTTTCTTTCCTCTATTTCTTTAACAATCTGTTTTATAAATGTATCTGGTTTTTTCGCACCGTGGATTTTGTTATCTCGTGTTCTTATTGTCACTGTTTCGTCTTTTAGCTCGCGTTCGCCGACAACTAATATATAGTTGATTTTCTGTAGTTGGGCTTCTCTAACTTTTTTGCCAATACTTTCTGCTCGGGCATCTATTTCAACTCGTATTTCTTGTTCATCCATTTGTTGTGCGATTTTTTGTGCATATTCATTGAATCGATCTGCAACTGTTAATATTCGAACTTGTATAGGAGACAGCCATAAGGGCAGTTTTCCTGCAGTGTGCTCTAATAAAACTCCTAAAAATCTTTCTATGCTTCCATAGATTGTTCTATGTAATGTGATTGGCTGATGATTTTGTGTTCCGTCCTCGCCCATGTATTTTAAGTCAAATTTAGCAGGCATTTGAAAATCTAATTGAAGTGTTCCGCACTGCCATGTTCGTCCAAGAGCGTCTTTTAGATGAAAATCAATTTTAGGTCCGTAAAATGCTCCGTCGCCAGGATTGATTTTGTATTTCATTTTTAGTTCATCAAGAGCAGAAGCCAGTTCTTTTTCAGCAGTATACCAAAGTTTTGGATCGCCCATTGCTTTTTCTGGTTTTGTGCTTAGTTCAATTATGTATTGAAATCCGAATTGTTTGTAAATTCTGTCTGTTAATAGAATTACTTTTTTCAGTTCTTGTTTTAGTGT
>DAOVMP010000085.1 GCA_030630695.1 Candidatus Woesearchaeota archaeon | reverse complement strand
CCTTGAGAATCTCTAGCAAAACCAGACCTTGACTCATCAGTTAAAGTAACAATTGAAGACTCTTCACCAGTTCCCTTAATAAACTGAAACTGAATTTCCGCATCAAGAGACCTGCCTCTATCTAACTTATTAAGCTGCCAAATCATTCCCTTTTTAACACAAACATCTTCAATACCAAGCCTTGACTCATAATTCCACAAACCAAGGTCTTTGAAACACAACATACCAATAGTGCCATCACCACAATCAACAGCAGCAGGCTTCCAGCCATAAGAAATTCCACCATTACGCAAACAATCGCTTTTATTGCTTTCAGCCAACTTAATATATTCAGATTTAACAGTTTTAGGGCTATTTCTCAAATCTTTCTTAACAATAACTCTTTTATTAATTTCATCAGAAGTACCATAAATAAAATTATGAATAATTAAAGAAGAACCTAAAGAAACCAAAGTATTCATTTTAACTTTTTTACCAGTAATACTCCAAGTTGGACTATCAAAACCAGCAGGCACGCTTTCATTAGTAATATTGTCTATTTTATCAGTTGAACCAACCAAAACATCACCACCAGCACCAACAACAACAGAAGCCTGCATAACAGGCTGATTAGTAAAAGGATTACTCACACCAGTAGTATAAAACGGATTAAATGATAAAGTTAACAAATCAGAATCCATAGTAACAGGATTAAAAATAGATTGAGCAGGAATTTTCCCACTAGCCAAAAACATTAAACCAAAAAACAAAACTAAAACTACAAAAATTAAAGGCAAATTCTTCTTCAAATCCTTTACAAAACTCATTTCCAAAAACATCCTAAAACTTTTTCGGAAACTGGAAAAAAGCAAAAGGGATTATTGCCGCAAAAGCGTCATACCTTTTACCCTATCTACAACTCAAAAACAATCATTTATACCAAACAGGATGCCATACATCAGAAGCACCTAAATCCGTACCACTAGCAGGGTCATAAGTGTTTTCTTCAATATTACCTGAATTTTCATTATAAAAGATTGTATAGTCTTCAAACCACAGTTGAATTCTTGAACAAGTATATGCCGTGCATTCCCTAGTCAAAGCATGATAGGTTGCAGTAAGACCAAAATTTTGGTCATATGAATACGCAGCACCAGTTCTAACAAGACCCCTTAATTGAGTTTTTGCATCAATTGCAGAATTTGCTAAACCAAGTTGTGGTACAGTGAAAGCAACTGAAGAATTCAGTGTTTCATTCCTATCATTAATAGGAGTTACTATACCAGCAGCAGCATTTGCTCCATTATATAAAACTTCCATCTTTAGCCAGAAGGTAGAATTATAATCCACTCTCAAATTAACTTTCTTGGAAGAACTCGGAGAACCAAAAGCAGCTTGTGCTGTTGGCTCTTGAACTCTAAGAGTCCAAGTATAAGTTTGACCTGAGTCTGGGTCAGCTAATGCTGTAGGAGTATTCTGATTCAATCCATCAGAGTTTACAACAACAACTGCAAGAGTTCCTTCTCTTACAACACTTTGATTAAATGGAATCAAAGCCAGACAATCAACATTAAATCCTTCGATTTTAACATGATAATAGTCTGTTCCTGAATCATTGTCTTCACCAATTAAGATTGCATCAATTTGTTCTTTTTGTGCAAATGTAGCACCATAACTTGAACCTGTTCCGTTATAAGTTGAAACAATTTCACCATTTGCTTTGAAAACATTTACGTCTAAAAGACCAGAATTCAAAAAAGTGAATGGTGCATAACCTTCTTTTGCAGTTATTTCAACTTCGGGTTTTGTTTGGCTGTCACAGAATTCAAGACTAGGAGCTGCAGGAAGGTCTGTTCCCCCTACGGTTTGAGCTGGAGTTGTTATTATTGCTTGAGCACCGACTAATGCTTGAGGAGCTAATCCAAAGCCTGCTAACATTCCTGAAATGCTAGGCCAAGCGAAAAGCACTGCAATAATTAGACCAGTGATTAAAGCTAATTGATTTAATTTCAATCCAGTTCCTAATATTCCTTTATCTTTTACCATATTTTCACCACGAAAATAATTCTATTTAATTTAATACAAACTTCAAACTTTAAAAAAGGTTTATATAGAACTTAGAATATTATAGAAACAATAACAAAACTTTAACCAAACAATAACCAAACAGTTTCTAAAAAGTTTTAATAAAATAACGAAAAAAAGGGGATAAGATAAGCCAACTAATTCCAATGAATTTTAAAAGAAGTATTACCGTACCAAAAGGAAAAAGTTCAGTAATAGTAATGCTTCCAATTGATTTAACAAGAGAACATAAATGGGAAGAAGAAGAAGCATTATTTTTTCATAAAATAAAATTAAAAAAAAGCTATGGAATAGTAATAACAAAAGAAAAAATCAAAGAATTTGAAGACGAAGACTAACAACCTTCAAGAAAAGAATTCATGCCCTTCTCATAACGCTTTTTAAAAAACTCAATCTTCTCAGACAAAATACGCTCAACCCTCAACTTTTCCTTATTCTTTAACCTGCCCTGAATCTCTAATAACGTGTTATGAAACAATCTAACATTATTCACATCAACAGGAATGCCTCGCTCAGTTCTAAGAATAATGCCCTTAATGTAATGATTTCTTAAATCAACAAATGACTTGCCATCATTTACCTTAATAGCCCTTTTTTTAAGCTTTAATTTCTTCTTCAACTGTTCTGCTTTCTTATACAAAGACTTAAACTCTTTACTAAACCTTTTTGAATCTTTTTTCAAATAATCTTTATATATTCCACAAGGCTTGGAAAAATTAATTTTCTTGCCAAAATATTGAATGCACTTTCCACTTTCATGAAAACTACAATTAAGACAACAATAAGATTGAAAAGATTGCATTGAAAAAAAACTCGTTTAAGGTGGGTGGTGGGAGGAAAAAGAAAAACACAGTTTTGAAAAGGGTTTAACCCCTTTAATGGATGATATAATTTTTTTTGCCTTTATCTTTTTTTTTAGCTCGAGAAGCTACACACAATGAATCAGGTGTTTTCTTTTCCAATCCCTAGAACACTAGGTCTAAAAGTTCTTTTAAACTAATCCTTTTTTTCTTCAGATAAAGGTTAAAAAATCAAGGCCTTCCTTATTCGTTCTAGTCTGAACAACAACTTCTTTTCCAATCAGTTCTCTATAATGTTTTACATTCATTTTCTTCAAGAAAATACCCATCTTTGTTGAATCATCCCAGCCAAGATTTCCTTCTTTGTCTTCATGCAATCCAAGAATAACAGAAGCTCTTAATTCAATATCTTTTACTCCTTTCCAAGTGTCAATTATTTCAGACTGAACTTTTACATAAAAACCGTAATTTCCTTTATGTTCTGTAACTAATTCAATTTTACTGCTTTTTCCAATGTATTGCTTTAAATCAATTCTTGGCAATTCAATTTTTCCCTTGACTCTTTCACCAAGGTCAACCAAGGTTGTGTCTTTTTCTTCACTCATTTTTTTCAACTCCTTCACTTTTAACGTTTAAACGTTTTTGTGAATAGAATAATTGAATTAAAAAATGTTTTTAAATGTAATTAGGGTGCATTTCCGATGCCAATTCTACTTAGGACATATGTCCCAAAGGCTTTGTGTAAAAAGTCCTTAAAAAAGGCTACTTTATACACAGAACCAACTTCTTACACAAAGCTTGTCCCAAACCAACATTAAAATACCAACCACAGACACACCAGAACCGGCATGCGGGAAGATTTAAATAAGAAAAGAATCATATAAAGTATGAGGAAGTAATACTCTTGAAAGAAAAAACTACTGAAGAGATTTGGATTCCTACATCAATTATGGTTAAGAAAAAAAT
>DAOVMP010000111.1 GCA_030630695.1 Candidatus Woesearchaeota archaeon | reverse complement strand
CCTGTCTATTAAACCAGGAGCTTTTTCTTCTAATTTATTCATTATTTTTATTTGATTTTCAAGATTATCATCAAAATTATCAAGATTTTTTCCAACAGTTTCAATTTTTTTAGCAATATCACTATCTGACATTCCTGTTTGTTTTAATGTTTTTTCCAAATTCTTTTGAAATGTTCCTTCTTTCCATGCTTTTTTATATTCATTAACTTTTTGAGTAGCCAATCTAAAATCATCTACTGTTAAAGCAACAGGAACTTCTTTACCTTTAACTAATGCTGATTTTTTCATATGAGGCAGATGAGTGTGATGTATGTTTTTAAGCCGTCTTTCAATCCCTTCTGCATCCCAAACTCTTGAGCCAAAAAACATCTCCAAATCAACAGCATATATTTTATCTCCTTTAATAGGCAGATTATCTACTTTAATATCATCCCATCCAAAAACCAAATCACCAACAGTTAAATCTGCCCTTTGCGCATCACTTAAATGAGAAATTTTACGTTGATCTTCTACTAAATCAGGAACAAAGTTAGATATCAAATAATAGATATCATTTTTTTCGCTGTAATACCCAACTGATTTAGGGGTGCGGATATCTGGAAGATAAGAGTCAAATATTTTTCTGGCGGCAATCTCATTCATAAACATCTCAGGATTAGCACCAATATTTGGAAATTCTTTTCTAACTAATGATTTGCCAGCAATATTAATCTTTTCAGGCTTGCGTCGGCTAACCATTGATATAATTTCGCCTTTAATATCAGTAGGATCTGCACCTAATTCTTTAACAATATTATCTAGAGTTTTAACTTGGTTGTCTAAAATTTTAAGAGCAGGAACTTCAAATTTAGCAACTTCTGCTTTTTGAATTACTTCAAACAAAACATCTTCCTGCCAGGATAATCTGCGGTATTCTGCATCATACTTGGATAGTTCATCAATAATATCTTCTCCAGGAGCTTTTGTTCTGATTTCTGCCATTTTTTGGCGCAGATTATTAAGCCTTACCTTTTGGCCGGCGTGCAATTTTGCTAATTCTTCTCTGCTCATTCCTTCCAGACCTTGTTTTAATGCCTTGTTTTTAGCTGTTTCTAAAGAATCCCTATACCCGGAATATCTTATTTCTTCAGCTTCTACCTGTCTAGCCATTCTTTCAAATTCGCTGGAAGCTTTGTAATCCCCGATTGATTCTGCCTCAGACATTGATTTTTCTGCTTTTAATCTCATAGCACTATAGGACTCAATATTATCTGTATAATCTGCATATAACTCTTCATAACTCTTTTTTGCTCCACTAGAATCAACAAATTTAATATCTCCTGCATCATCAAACTCAATCGTATACCCTCTTTTCTTGCCAAAAGCTTCAAATGGTTCAGAATTAGCTTTAATAATTTCATTAATTTTTCTTTGAACAATAATGTCTTCTGCTTTATTTAATCTTACTTTTGCTTCTATCAATTCTGTATCTGTTCCTCTTAAGAAATTTCTTTCATCTTCCAAATTCTTTATTTGTTGATCAAACTTTGCAATTTCTTCATTAATCACTTTTATTTCATGAGACGGTGCATTCTGAGCAGTTCTCTTAAATAGCTTATTTTCTAATTCTAATTTTTCAGACTTAACATACTCGATTGTTCCTTCAAGAAGCTCATCTTTCATAGATTTAGGATATTCGTTCTGCGCTTTTTTCAATAAAGCAATATCAAATTCTGCGTCGATTTTTTGAATACGCGGTTTTAGATTATCTAATTTCATCTGCAATTCCAATTCTCTTACAGAACCTTTTTTAGCAGATTTAAGATCTAATAACGTAGTTCTTACTTCATCTAAAACATCATCATACTGTTTTTGCAAACGATTAAGTATAACATCATCCAAACCAACATCAACATATGCAGAACCTAATTGTTTAATCTCGTCATCAGATGATTTTAATAATTCATCAAATATATCCTCTCCAAAATCAAAATCAATTTCAGATGCCTTTCCTCTATATACTTTTGCCTTTTCTTTTATTTTAGCAATTTCTTCAGGAACTGGAAATTCAATTTTACCATGAATTGCTGGAGCAGGAACTTCAACTGTTTTAGTAACTGCAAAAACGTCTACAGCAGGAATACCACCTGCAGGAGCTTCAACAAAACCTTTAATCATGTAATCGAAATCATCAGGGGGAGTAATACCTTGTCTTTGTAAAATTTTTCTTGCATCATTAACAATATCTTCATGCTTGCCAACAACACCATGTTCACTAACCAAACGAACCAAATCATCAAAAGCATCATCACCTAATTGAGAACGCATTCCTGGATGCATATTATCCATAATTCGTCTAACATTACTACTAATATACTGATCCACTAATTTCTCTTTTCCAATTACTTTTGCTTTTAGCTCTTGCAATGCTGTAACTTGTTTTCTTAAAGCTGTCTGAGCTTCTTCTGCTTTAATTGCTTCTTCACCACCCAACTTGTATAAATCATCATATTCTCTAGACTGATCGTATAATTTATCAATCTCTTGATCTATGTTCTTAACAACTTGTTCTTCACTAATCCATTGATTACCTTTTCTAAATCTAACCTGATCATAAGAATTAATACCAAAATCATCACCGTGCTTTGAAACAAAAGACTTTCTCATATCATCAGTAATTTCATCAGTAATACCTAATTTTTCTTTTAATAAAATATCAACATCACTTTTTGTTGCTGGACTTAATTTACCATCTTTCATAATCCTATATTCAGTAAATGCTTCTTCTTTAATACCCATATCTGACAAAGCTTTAGCACGGATATCATCTACAGCAACAACTCTTGGTTCAGGTTCGGTTACAATAATTTTAGTTGGAGCTTTTTGCGCAGTTTGCTCTGCATTCTTAACTGCATTTATTTCTTTTTGAACATCATCATTTGATAATCTCTGGCCTTTAGCAATCTTATCACTAACTGCGTTTTTAGCATTTTTAATATCTGTTAGTTTTTCCGCAGCTTCTGCGTTTTTAATTCTAACATCAATATTTTTTAACTCTGCTTTAGCATCATGCAACTCTTTACTTAATCTTTTTACTAAATCT
>DAOVMP010000024.1 GCA_030630695.1 Candidatus Woesearchaeota archaeon | reverse complement strand
GGTTGCTCTATTCATTATATTCTTGTTAATACTGGGTGCGAGATTATACTTTGCCTTTTCAACACCGTATTTTTCTTCAGATGATGCTTATTTTAATCTAAGACAAATAGAAAGTATAAAACAGACCAGTCTACCAATATTTAAAGACACTTTATCATATTCCGGAAACAATTTCCTGTTCTCGCCAATCTTCCATTATATTATAGCTTTTTTTGCTTTATTCATGCCTTTAATAATTGCCGCAAAACTAATTCCTAATATTTTTGCTGCTTCTGTTATTTTTTTCGCTTATTTAATCGCAATGAGAATAACTAAAGATAAGGGTGTAAGTCTTTTTATAGCTTTTATTTCTGGTTTTGTTCCGATTTTTTTCGCTCATCTAAATAATATTGCGATTTATTCATTAGTTTTCCCTTTAATTTTATTATTACTGTATTTATTTATGAGAATTAAAGATAACGCGGTTTTTTATTGGTATATTTTTCTATTAATATTCCTATCGTTCTTGCATCCGTTTATTTTGGTTTTTTGTATTGGTTTATTATTATATCAGGTTCTATTAATCATGGGAAATATTAAACAAGATGGCGCTGAAATAGAAATATCATTATTTTCAGTTTTTTTTGTATTATGGGCGCAGTTCATGTTATATAAAAAATTATTTTTATTCCATGGAACAAATGTTATTTGGCAGAATATTCCAGCAAAAATGTTGAGCAATCATTTTTCTAGCATAAATGCACTAGAAGCAATATACATGGTTGGGGTAATTCCTTTAATATATGGAATATATCTAATATTTAGATACTTATTCAAGGAAAAAAGAAAAGATATTTATTTATTCATTAGTTTTGCTTTGTCAGTAGGTGTGTTGTTATGGTTAAGACTGATAGAATTCCGTATAGGATTGATGTTTTTGGGTTTGATTTTGGTTTTATTATTTGCGCAGTATTTTAAAATATTTATTCATTATGTAAAACAGACAAGAGCATCAAATTTTATATCATTATTTGTGGTATTTGTAATTATTGCTTTTTTAATCAGTTCTGTTTTTCCATCTTTAGTATTAGCAAACTACACTGTCAAGAGTTATATAACACAGGATGAAATAGATGCATTGAATTGGATTAATGAGAAAACAGATAAAAATGCAGTAATAATAGCTTCTGTAAAAGAAGGCAACTTAATAAATTATATAGCAAAAAGAAAAAATATGATAGATTCTTATTTTTTCTTGAGAAAAGACACAGAACAGAGATTAAAAGATGTTGAAAAGATTTTTACGTCTTCTTTTGAAGTTGAAGTTGTGGGTTTGATGAATAAGTACAGGGCAGATTATATCTATTTCTCGCCGGAAATCAGGTCCTTGCTGAATATTAATTTTTTACAGTATGTATCTTCGGGACGATGTTTTGAAAAAGTATATGGAAACAACAGAGTAAGCATTTATCATAAGTTAGAATCGTGTCAGTTAAAGGTGGTTGCATGAATAATAAACAGTATTTAATTGCATTGTTCTTGATAGCTTTTTTTATCTTGTGTCTGCCTTATTTTTTCAGGTTATCTAATGGAAATCATATTTTTATTGGTTCGGAAGCTCATTATCATGCAAGATTGTCTTCAGAGATAGCAGAAAATGGATTGATAAAAAAAGATCCTCTGCTAAACGAGAAATACCATTTAAATCCATATCATTTTGTTTTGGCAGCATCAAGTAAGATTTTGCCGTTGGAATTATCGTCGATTATCATACCAATAGTATTGGGTTTGTTCTCTATTTTATTTTTGTATCTGTCATTTTTAGACATTAAGTTTAAGTATTTGAGGTCTTTATTTGTGTTGTTAGTATTCATTTTGTCTCCTATTTTTATCTCGTCATTCACTTTATCCAGTCCAAGAGCTTTGGCTGTTTTTCTTTTAGCTTTAGGTTTTTATCTTTTTCAAAAAAAGAATAAAATATGTTTTATATTATCTTTGCCGGTTTTGGCAGCATTATCTTTAGTAGGAATAGGCCATTCCATAATGATTTTAGTGATATTATTGGCATATTGCCTGCATAAAAAGAAGATATGTTCTAGGTTTTACACAGTATTGTTAATTATTTTATTTATCGTTGTTGCATTTCATCTTCCATATTACTTGACTAATGGAGTTATGAAGCAGGTTTCAGACGGTTTTATTTCTGATTTAGGAAGTATTTATGGTTTTAGTGTTTTTTCTTTATTATTATCCATAATAGGCTTATTTTTTATCTGGAGATATAAGAAAAAGCTGTATAAAATTTATTTATTGATGATGGCATTACTTTTAATATCGTTCATAACAAAATCATTGTTTATTTATGCAAACTTAATCATATCTATTTTAGCTGGGTCTGCTTTTTATGTGTTGTACGTTAAAAAATGGCACTTGAAAAGATTAAGAAACTTTGTTTTATTGATTCTTTTCTGTGGGTTCCTATTCTCAGCTTTATCGCATTCGATTTTTTTGAGTGAATCGTTTCCAAATGACAAATTAGTCAGCTGTCTGGAATGGGCAGGTGAAAATACACCCAAATCAAGCAAATTTTTTGCTTATCAGGGAGATGGATTTTTCATTGAGTTCTGGGCAGATCGGCCTGTTTTGTTGAATGATTTTTATGCTTCTGATAAGGATATATATGAATATAATACGATATTGCATTCTTTCGATATAAAAAAGACTCAAAAGTTGCTTTCAGATAATAATATACATTATATTTTTATGCATAATGACTTGTTTACGGGGTTGGTATGGGATAAGAAGCACCAAGGCCTGCATTTTCTTCTAGATAATGCCGAAACTTTTAAAAGAAGGTATCATAATGACTATTGTGAAATATGGGAATATATCCAAAGACGTGATTAATTGAACAAATAGACGTCTTTGGAGGATAGCAGAAAACATACTAGGGTATAGTTATTTGTGTTTTATGCTATATGTTTATTCAAGTGGTTTAAATGGTTAAAAAACAGGTTTTTGTCACAACCATGCTTTTGCTAGTTTTGGTTTTTATTTTAGGTGTGATAGTAGGCCATTCTTTTTCCAATCCTGAACTAAAGGAAATCAATAAGATTGTCAGAAATAGTGAATTAAGCACAGAGTCTTATCTGATTGAACAGGAGCTGTTCAAGGATTTTGAAAGGAATTGTGAGCTGTCAAAGATACGGCTGGCTTCATTGTCAAGTGAGTTATGGCGATTAGGAAAATTATTAGCGTCTCAGACAGCACAGCAGGATTTAGGAGAGTATAATTATGATTTTCTTAAGAGAAAATATCATTTAATGCAGATTAAGACATTTGTTTTATACAATCAATTAAAAAATGAATGTGATATTGAAGATAAGGTGGTTTTGTTTTATTTTAGTAGAAATGATCCTAATTCTTTAGAGCAGGGTAAGATTTTAGATAGGTTGGTTGCTGATTTAAATGTGAGGGTTTTTGCTATTGAAAGAGCATATGCCGAGGAATTAATGTTTTTGGAACAGTATTATGATATTACAGAGTCGCCTAGCTTAATAATTGATTATGAAGTTAAAAAGCAGGGTTTAACAGGATATGAAGGACTAAAAAAAATATTGGTTGATAATGATGAACTCTAAGAATGTTTTAATCATGAGTTTAGTTTTGACTATTGTTATTTTTGCTTTAGGAATACTTTTGAATTATGGTTTAGATTTCATAAGAATGGACAGCATTATGGGCGTTATAACTGAGCATGAACTAAGTACAGATGCTTATTTGGCAGAAGCCCTTTTCTCTGATGTTTTTGACAGTAATAAGTGCACGGTTATGAATGCAAGGATCAATAGTTTGAAAAAAGAGGTTCAAAAAGTTGGTGTTGAGTTAGGGTCTTATTCAAGATTCTCGTTTTTCAATAGAAAGGATTTTGATTATATTAAACGAAAGTATTTTTTGTTAGAGCTTCAATTTTTAAGTCTTATTACTAAGATAAACACAGAATGTAATAACCCTTATGTTCCTATTTTGTTTTTTTATCAGATCGATGATGATAAAAGTGAAAGACAAGGTTTTGTTTTGCAGGAGATTAGCAAGGAATATGAGGATAATGTTATTGTTTTGTCTATAGACAAGGATTATGAAGATGAACCTTTAGTTCAAATGCTTATTCAGGAGTATCAGATAACCAAAGCTCCAACAACTATTATTGGTGATATAAAGAAAGAAGGTTTGTTTTATTCTAGTGAACTTAATGAGTTGATTAAAAAGAAGATTGATAGGGTTGATATTTATTCGCAGGAAATCGATTTTAATTATATATTAAAGGTTTCAGGTATTGATAAAGAAAAATATATTAATAATTCGCTTCAATTATTAGAAGAGGATATTTCTAGTTTTGCTAAAGGGGATATCACTCTTATTTTGGGCAGAATAACTGATAATGATGTTTTGATTTGTGATTCTTTAAAATATTATGACCGGACATTGACTCAATCAGATGAGGAAAGAGCAGTTCTTTATGAGACAATTGCATCTATTGGATGTGGAAGAGATAGAAAAGAATACCTATTAAAGGCAGCAGAGTTCTGGAAAAAAGCAGGAAATCTTTTTAGGTCTAAAATCGATGAAAGATTAGCATTAAATCAGCAGATAAAGTTTGAATATGATTTATCAGAAGTTGATATTAAGAGAAACTTTCCTAAAAATGCAACTAAGATGATTATTGGCGCTTCTAAAAAAACCGTGTTTGCTGATGAAGATTTGTTAGTTTCACAGGTTGATCGTGTTAATAGAGATTGGCTCACTTTTCAATTATTTTTTTCACCATTTTATAAAGCAGATAGATTGGAATTAGTAACAGAGTATGAACTTGAAAGAGAGGAGTTGTTAACTGTGTTTTCTGAAAAATTCCACCAAAATAGAACTGATTTACTGCCGGATATTGGTTGGCATGAAGGTGCGAGAATCAAGGAAATGCGTAAGGTTGGCTTTCCGCATATAACTGGTGCAGGAACTATTGTTGTTAGAATTAATAAAAAATGGTATGCTCCTGATGAAAAAGGTGTTTTTAGTTTTGAAGTTCCTTGGGATAAGATTTCATATCCTACTAATCGATTTTTAAGAGAAGATGTGGTGGTTATTGTTGATACTCATGGTATTAATATGCTTGTTGAGCAGTCTATAAGGAATAATGCTACTTTAGTTATCGGTTGTGGTGATCATCCTGGTAAAGTAAAAGCCGCGAAATATTTAAGTGATAGAGGAATCACCGTGGTAAGTTTTCCGGATAAGTATTTTCCTTTATTATTAGGTTCTGGTGCGCAGGTTTTTGGAAGCCCGCCTATTGAGTATAATGGTTATAATGTGGTTATTGGCAACAGGCCTATTGAATTTAGTCTTAATGAAACTTTTGTTGTAAGTGATGTAAATAATAAAAAGAAATATTCTTTTTCATATTATGATACTCCTGCAAGGTATTTCAGGATTTTAAAGCAGCATTATCCTTTGAAAGTTCATTTTATTGGTATGAATGATTTTAGTGATATGTTTAAAATTATGGACAAGGCAAGAGAGTATAATGCGACTGCAATAGGTGCAAGGGTAAATCATCGTGATGATTATGCAGCTATTAAGACCTGGCTAGAGGAAGATAAAAACAGAAGAGCAATCCTCTTCCACAGCATGCCTTATCCTTATGGTTATAAAATTATGAAAGAGTTTCCAGAACAGATTACTTTTGGTGATGTTAATCCTGTGTTTATTTGAGAAGAATTCTTTATATTAATAATTAAAAGAATAAATTTTAAATAGATTTAGGGGGGGGATTTATAACCTTTTAGAGTTTTATATTAAATTCTTTTTCTTGCATGGAAAATATAATAAAGACAATACGCCGACATAAGAATTGCTATTAAAAGAAAAGGTAACTTCATTGTATATACGTCCGCTAAATAACCGGTGGCTGGTTCTATTATAAGAAAAACAAAAGCTACTAAAAAAGAAAACATTGATTCAACAGTAGCTCTGCGGTGGCTTTGTGTATGCCTATTGACATAACTGGTTTTTGAAATTTCAAAAAAGCCATGGGGAATAGCAATTAATACAAAACAAGCTGCTCCCACTATGTAATTTTTGGTAAGAACCATCACATATAATAAAACAGTAATTGCGATTATCTGAAAAGCAAACATGTTGCCATAAGAAAATTTTTTTCTTAATAAAGGAGCAAAATTAGCGGCAATAGTGCACAGTAATGATTTAAAAGTATACGCGATTCCAAATAATACTACCGGCAACGCAAGCTGTTTTAAGTAAATTTGTCCATAACCATAAGAAATATCCGAACCAATGCTAAACACAAGTGTAAAAAATAGTATTGTTCTTAAAAATTTATTACCAAAAATATGTTTTACTGATTGACTAAAATGAGAAAATACACTTGCTTCTTCTATTGGCTTATGATATTTTGGTTCTTTAAAAGTCAAAACAACAAGAAGCGAACCTACTAAAAAGATTAATGAAAGCTGAAATGGGAGTATAGTAGAAATTTTAAATAAAAATCCTGCAGATAAGAAAGCAATCAATAACGGCGCTTGTACATAAATCTGTTGTCTTGCCCAAAGCTTTTCAAATTCTTTTTCTTTTTTTAATTCTT
>DAOVMP010000060.1 GCA_030630695.1 Candidatus Woesearchaeota archaeon | reverse complement strand
TCCTTGTCCTGAACAGTGACTTTAGCACCTTGTTTAATCTTTAAAGTCCTAGGAACTTTTTCACCTAAAAAATTTTTAACAACTAATTTATCCCCCTTCATTGCAACATTCATAGGAAAATGACCTGTGCAAACCTTCATCTTGTAAATCCAAGGTTCAACAACACCTTTAATCATATTTCTTAAGTGTGCTCTGAAAGTAAAAACCATTTTTTTCTCTCTTTTGGTTGCTTTTTTTGATTCAATAACAATTTCTTTACCTTGTTGCTTGATATTTAGGAAAGGATGGAATAATTTTCTTTTTACTTCTCCTTTAGGACCCTTAACAGTAACAAACTCGTCAAAAGTAACTGAAACTCCTTCAGGAACCTCAATTCTCTCAAGCATATCTTGCTTCATCTTAATAACAATAAGCTATCAGCCGGCCTCCTAAATTCTTTTCAAAAGCATCATAATGAGTCATCAAACCTTTATTAGTTGAAACAATTATCAAACCAACACCTTTAGCAGGAAGATATCTTTTTTCGAATTTCTCAAAATCAGTTGTTTTAACAGCAAAACGCGGTTTGATAACACCGCATTTGTTTATATTACCCAACAAGTGCAATCGTAAAAATCCACCTTTTTCATCAGACATTTTTTCAAAACTTCCTACAAAATCATGCTCGTTAAGTATTTTTAAAACATGTCTAATAACTTTTGAAGTTGGACTTATAACTATCATTTTCTTGCCAGTACGATCATAATTATTAACAGCAGACAATGCAACTGCCAAAGTATCATTCATCATTTTTCATTTCACCTAACTAAATTTCTTAAATCCTATTTTTGGCGCCATTTCTCTGAAACAAATACGACATAAATCAAGACCATATTTGCTAATCATACCATCATAACGGCCGCACATGTTACAACGTTTAGTAGTTCTGCCGCAAGTACGCTTTTTAGGAGCGTTATGCTTGATAAATTTCTTAAGTTTAGCAGGTCTTGATTTTAACTGCTTGAACATTTTGCGCCAATCACTAATTGTCATAGTTAAGCACCTTCCTCCAATTTAATATTAAATTCATTTTTCATAAACTCCAAAGCCTCTTCCTTAGAAACAGCATGCTTCTTAGGAATTTTTTTCTTTTCCAGCATTCTTCTCTTGATTCTAAAGCCGGGTTTTTCCAAGGTAACACAGACTTCTAAACCCATAATACCAATATCAGGATTATATGCAATGCCCGGAATGTCAATATACTCGTGAATACCAAAAGAAATGTTTCCCCCTTGATCAAACTGCGAACTCTTTAAAATATTATCTTTAGCCTGTAATAATTTCTTTAAAATTTCAATAGCTTTTAGTTTTCTCAATGTCAATTTAGCACCAATAGGCAAACCCGGTCTTAATCCCCAACTAGGAATTCTTTTTTTAGTAATTGTTTTAACAGGAGCAATGCCTGTAATTGTTTTGATTAGTAAAATTCCCTTATCCAGTTTAGCAAGATCTTTTCCAGAACCGATATTCAGAGTAATCTTCTCTATCCGAACCTTTTTCATAGGATTCATTTCAGCTGAACAGCCCCCCTATCTTTTCCAACAACAAAAACAAAATGTTTTTGCGTATTGAATGTTAATTTATCCGACTTAATCTTGATTATATTGTTTTTAATATCTTCAATAACACCAAAACTACCCATGTGTCTTCCTCCGATTAAAAGAGCCAAGCTTCCTTTTTCAAATTTTAAAACAGTTTTAATCTTTTGAGACGGCAGTTCAAGAACCAATGTATCTGCAGTCTTGATATCCTTATTGTCAGTTAAAATATTTTTGCCATCAGACAAGTTAAGCTGAATTTTTGCTTTTTTAACTGCAGTTTTATTGTTAACACGAGATAATTTTGTATTGACTTCGCTTTCTTTAATTTCTAAAATTTTTAAACGACCTTTTTCATCTAAAATAATTCTGTAAAAACCATTAACATCTTTGATGTTTATAGAATCCATTAAACCAACAGGAAATTTAATATCTTTTATTCTTCTTCCATCAACTAAAACCACTTTATTGTTCAAGATTTTTTTGCCTTCTTTAGTTGTAGAAGCAAAACCAATCTCTTTCAAGAAAAAAGACATAGGAATGCTGAAATTAAATGAATGCGGGCCTGCAGATGGTCTTGTAATATATTTATTGTGCTTTCTAAGCAAAAGCCATGTTTTTGGCGCAACAATTCTCTTTAAATGCAGTTTAGTCATTTTTTAACCTCAATCCTTTTCTTATCACTTAAATTAAGCTCTGTAATCATTAAATTTGAAGAATGAATAGGATACAATGCTTTGCTTCCGTCTTTTTTAATTGTCTCGATACCAGTAATATAAACTTTTAATTTTTTTGTGTCAACTTTTTCAACTTTTCCTATTTTTTTCTTAAATTGACCTCTTAAAACTTTGACTTTATCGCCAGTTCTAATTCTTATCCCTCTTTTGTTGTATTTAGTTTTTAATTCCGGAGATAAATGACTTCCAACCATCTTACTTTTCAAATGCAATGGAGCATTAAATAGGAATTTCCTCTGCTTTCTAGGACTCTTGCTTGATTTCCATGACTTGCTTACTTTTTTCATTTTAAACAATTATATTAGCAATCTTAGCCACATTAGGCCATCTAACTGCTACCTCCTTTGCAATAGCTCCTTTAATCATAGTTCCTTTAGGATTACCTAAATCGTCCTTGATTACCACGGCTGCGTTGTCTTCAAACTTAACACGCATGCCATTAGGTCTTTTATATTCTTTCTTCTGCCTAACAATAACTGCAGCAACAACCTGTTTTCTAATATCTGGCTTACCTGAAATAACAGAAGCCATGATTTTATCACCAACACCTGCTGCTGAAGCTCTACCTTTTCTAGTCTTATGACCAATAATACTAATAACTTTCAAAATACGAGCGCCAGAATTATCACAAACCGGAACTCTAGCCATATGTGGTAATGATCTAACTTTTGATGCATTAATTGCTTTCATTTTCAGATGTTTCCTCTTTAACAGGTTCTTTCTTTTTTGATCTTGTTTTTCCTTGTTCTAATAACTCCTGTTTTTCTTCGAATAGTATATCTTCACCAAGTTTTTTGATAATAACAAAATGTTTTGCCTTGCTCAAAGGCTTGCATTCCCTAATTTCAACAATATCCCCTTTTTTAATTTTCAAACAATCAGGATTATGAACTTTAACTTTGGATTTTCTTTTTTCATAACGCTCAAATTTAGTAACCGGCCTCTTAAACCCCCATTGAACAATAGCTGTTCTCTGCATTTTTGTACTGATAACAGTACCTGTAAAAGTCCTTCCGCGAAGGCTCAAACTACCATGAACCGGACAATGTGCGTCATTGCATTTTTCTGCCATATTTTTACACCTTTAGTTTCAATCTTTCTTCAGGGGCAACTTCGATATCTTTGCCCTTGACTCTAACTTTCCTATTGTTCCAGGAAAGCTCAAAAACAAGTCCCTGTTTAATCATCTTTAACACCTTTACAGGAGTCTTTATGATGAGGAAATGCTTTGTTTCATCAATAACTTTGCCTACAATGCCAAGATATATCTTATTCTTGGCACCTACTATTTTCACCTCTCTGCCAATCCAGTCCTCCCGAACAATGTCTGAGAACTTATGCATTTTATTTAACCATGATTGTTTCAGGAGCAAAGCCAATACTCACAAGGAATTCCTTAACTTTCTGCTTATGATTTCCCTGCAATTCTATCTTGCCTTTCTTAGCAGTTCCGCCGCAAGCAAATTTTGCTTTAAGTTTTTTTGCGAGCCCGTCAAGAGCAATTTCCTTTTCATCAAAACCGGAAATCACAGTGTATATCTTGCCAAACTTTTTTTTCTCAGTCCATACATTAATAGTCTGAGTCTCCTTGGCTATGCTCTCGCAAACACACAAGTCTTTAGGCAAACCGCACTTAATACAAACGGTCATGCTTTTTTATCCTCCACAGCAAGAAGAGTTTCGATTCTTGCTATTGTTTTCCTGGTAACTTTCACCTTGCCAGGATTTTTTGGAACAGTACCTGTTGCAATCTGAGCTCTTTCCTTGGTCAATTCTAATTTTAATTGAGCCAATTTATCTTTCAGTTCTGCCACAGGCATGGATTTAAGCTCCTTGAACTTCATCTTTGATTTCTCCTTCTTTTATTATTTTGTCACTAACTTTGATATTATCAGGCAGTGCAATATCTTTTGGCATTATACTCACCCTAACACCAACACTTCCTGTCTTTAATAATGCAGTAGCATGAGCGGTTTTTACATCACTCAAAGCAATATCCCCTGATTTTTTCAGATATCCTTGATAAAAACGCCAGGATTTTGCTCTTGAACTAGGGATTTTTCCAGAGATAACAATCTCAACACCTAACGCGCCAGTGTTCATAACCTCGTTTAGTGTTTTATGACCGATTCCTTTAAATTTTTGTAATCCGAAACGTTCTAATGTTGAAGCAATTCTTTCTGCAACAATTTGCGCATCTAAATTAGGATCTTCAACTTCTGAAATTTCTATTTGAGGA
>DAOVMP010000102.1 GCA_030630695.1 Candidatus Woesearchaeota archaeon | reverse complement strand
TGCTTGAACTTGTATTATCTCCCATTATAATTGCCTCCAGTTGTTATATGTTAATATTACCTGATTTATAAAGATTCACTTCAAACACCCCCAACATCCCACGAGAATCATGAGTGTGTTTTGGGTGATGAAGAAGTGATTATGGTTTAGCTGTTTTCCACATGTTTTTAAAGAATGTTTTGTATGAGTTTGCTACGATTTGGTCTTGAATAAGGAAAAGTACTGGGGGTTCGCTCCATACTATAAATGCTACTTGGTCTTTCTCAATGTGTGTTTCGGTTAGGGGTTCAAAATCTTGTTCAAAATATCTTACAAGAGTATATTTGTTTTTTAGTGTTTCAGCGAATTTTCTTACAGAAGGGTTAATAATAGCTCTAACTTTAATCTTTTTCTTAGTTCTTTTTAGTTCGAAATTTCTCCAAAAATGTTCTCCTAGAATATCTACAGACGCTTGTGGCGCTCCAAAAAATACAAATTCTTTTTTATTTCGTAAAACTTCGTTGAAGAAGGTTTTTATTGCTTTTACACCTCGGTATATCGTGGCTTCTTGTTGGTGGGGTATTTTTTTGATGGTTTTGCGTATTTCTTCAGCGATTTTAACGGCAGATTGTTTTCTTTTTTCTATTTCTTTTTCTTGTTCTTCAAAAAATTTTACAAGCATATCTGGAGGTGCTATTTGAAAAACTTTCCTGCCTTCTTCAGTAATGTATGTTACTAATCCTTTGTCCATAAGTTTTTCTAGATTATCATAAACTATATTCTTGTGAAATCTTGTATCTTTTATTATCCTATTAGCGTCTGCTTTCCCAAATTTAATTAAGGAAATGTATACTTTGGCTTCGTTTCTGTTAAATCCTAGCCCGACTAATTCTTCATAATTCATAGTAGTCATAATATATGACAACCCATATTTAAAGGTTATGGTGTTTTTTCTCTTAAAGTGGTGAAAATGGAAAAGAAAAAGCCCTTATATGAACGGCTGAAAGTAGCCGATAGCTTAAATGAACAACTAGAAGAACGAATTAACTCATTTAATCAGCTTTTACAATCTTGTGAAAATTATCCTAACTACGAAAATGCTCAAGTTAAAAAAGTTCCAGAAATAGATGTTACCCAAATACAAAGATCCATTATTGAAGAGTATAGAGATAATGTATTTTTAGAGCAGGCACTTACTGGAAGAAAAAGTCTTGTAGATAGAACTAAAGAAGTTTTAGGATATAAATATAAAACCTCAATAAACTGGATTTGGCCTAAAAAGCATAAAGAAAATGATAGAAAGGTAGAAGAATTAAATGAACTTATTTGTTGTGAAATATCAAGAGCTAATTTTGATGACATTTATCTATTCCCAGGATTATCGATTTTTATGGGGGTTGCGGCGATGGGAATGTATGCAATATATGCTATAGAACCTATTGGTAAAGATCCTGGCCCATTAATTGCGGCAGTTGTGTTTGCTAGCTTTTCGGTCTTTCTTGGAGCTATGACTCCGTGGGCGGTAAATATTGATAAAGAAATTTTTCTTAAACAAAAATTTGCAGAAACAGCATATCTAGATAAAAAATTAGATGAATTATATGGCAAATCATAATTTTTATTTTTTTTATTATTCTTACAAATATCAAACACCCCCAACAACCCGCCTTCAACTGTGCAGTGCTTATTGAATAACCTGTTCACTTTAGATAACAATTGTTTACCTTAACAAACAGAAAGATTTAAATACAAGTGTCTACTTTAGTTAACATATGTTTCCACAAGTTAACAAAATATTAGAGTTTTTCCTAAAAAACCCAACCACAACAATTTACCTTAGAGAACTGGCCAGAAGAACGGGCTTTTCACCAGCAGGATGCCTAAAAGCATTAAAAAACCTAAAAAAACAAAACCTAATAGAAGGGAAAAAAATAAAAGCGATTTCAAACTATAATGCCAAACTAACACCAAAATTCCTGCAAATCAAAAAAACATACAACACTTATTCCTTATACGATTCAGGACTAATAGACTTTCTTAAAAAAAACTATGAATACCCTGACGCAATAATCCTCTTCGGCTCATACACAAGAGGAGAAGACACAGAAAAAAGCGACATAGACATAGCAATAATAACAAGAATAGAAAAAACACCAAGCTTAACAAAATACGAAAAAACACTACAAAGAAAAATCAACATAATAGAACTAAAAAACCTAAAAAAATCAAGCAAAGAATTTATAAACAGCCTAATCAACGGAATAATCCTAGAAGGAGTCCTAAAACTATGATACTGCCATTTCAAAACTATATTAGAAACGGAAAAGTTCAGAAACAACTACCTAACATAAACAGAGCCAAAGCACTAATAAACAAAGCAGAAAAAAGATTAAAATACCTGCCAACACTAAACCAAGAAACATCAAGCATAGTATTTGAAGACATATACAACGCACTAAGAGAAGCATCACAATCACTAATGATGACACAAGGCTACAAACCACTATCACACGAAGCAGTAATAGCCTACCTAAGAGACAAAGAAAACCTAAACACCCAAGAAATATACAAACTAGATTCATACAGAAAACTAAGAAACAAATCAGTATACGAAACAGAAAAAATCTCAACAATCAAAACAAAAGAATCACTACAATTTGCCAAAGAACTAATTAAAAAAATAAAAACAAAGCTAAAAACATAAGTCCTGGAGAAAGAGAAAGGTAGAGGATTGGTCGGTTAGTGAGAGAGAGTTGGGGTTGTTCTTTTTATTAATTATTTGAGTGATTAAATGAATAGTATTACGTAAGCTTTAAAAGGAATCATTCACCCTAGTTAAATCATGAATTGGAGACAATATACTCAAGCGTTTAGAACTGCAGTTAACAATCTTAGAGAAGATTATCATGAAGCTAGAAGATTGGGTATGGATACTGCAGCTAAAGAGATTGCAGATAAAATATATGAATTAGGATTTAATCAAAATCAGTTATTTCGTGCGCAATTAAAATCTATAGATCCTTTAATAGAAAAATACCAAGATCAAGAAGAAGTAAAGGATATTCTTTTAGAATATAAGGATAAATTAACAGAACGAGTGAATGATTCAACTACAACAAATAGAGAATTTGTAATACAGTGTTTAAAAGCGATAGATAATAATTTTGATTCTTAAACTCCCCAACAACTCACCTTCTGCACATTGTTTTATCTATAATAACCAAAAAGTTTATAT
>DAOVMP010000113.1 GCA_030630695.1 Candidatus Woesearchaeota archaeon | reverse complement strand
AACAGAAATTAAACAAAAATTTGACTTTTCCTTTGATGATTAAGCCTTTGTTTACAGACGGCGGTGTTGGTATTGATGACAGTTCTGTTGTTTATAATGAAAAAAAGTGTAAACAACAAATAAATAAATGTTTAAAAGAGCATAAACAGCCTGTTTTGGTTGAAGAATACATTGATGGTCGGGATTTTTGTGTTCCTGTTATTGGTGGTAAAGCTTTTCCACCAGTAGAATGTACTTTTAGTAAAAAAATTTTCAAAAACCGGCCTAAAATCATGACTTATGCTGTTAAATGGGCTACTGGCACTAAAGATTATGATTTAAGTTATTTTATTGTTAGAGATAAGGTTCAATGGAACTTTCCTTTGCAATTAAAAAAGAATATTACTAAGACTGCTGAAAAAGCTTTCAAAGCAATGGGTTGTACTGCTTATGCTACTGTTGATATTAGGACTAGGGAGAATGATGTTTTTGTTATTGAAGTGAATCCTAATTGTTGGATTGATAAATTTTCAGATTCTTATAAGGCTGCCAAGACTGCTGGTTTATCATATCCTAAGTTCATAAATAAAATTCTAAAACTAAACAAGAAATAAGTTAAAATAAAAAAATAATTATGTCTTCTTAAACTGCGCAATAGTATCTATTAAGTCTACATGCCCCATTAGTATTGCTCTGCAGCAATATCTATCGCATCCTAGTTCATCTAAGACTTTTTTAAGATCTTCTTTCTTTTCTTTTGCTTCTTTGAATTTTTCCCATAGTTGTCCTATAGGTTTTCCGCAACTGAAACATCTTACAGGTATAATCATTTTGAATTCTACCTCCTACTTCTTTGCCTTCTTGATCTTGCTTTTCCGTGTGTGTTCGGACGGTGTGTTTCTTTTCTTCTGACATCTGCTACTAATAGATGTCGGTCATAGTTTAAAAATTCTGTTTGTAATTTTTTATCGTAAAATACTAATGCTCTTGCTATTGCTAAACGTGCTGCTTCTGCTTGGCTTGTTTTTCCACCGCCATGTGTTTTTACGCTTATGTCTACTTTTTTTGCGGTTTCGCCTGCAATGATTAGTGGTTCTTGTATTTTCATTCTTAGCATTTCTGGTTGTAGATTTTGAAGTAATTGTGAGTTTATTCTTATTATTCCGTTTCCTGCTTTTAGTGTTGCTCTTGCTTTTGCAGTTTTTCTTGTTCCAGATTCATGTATAACTTTCATACTTTGCCCCCTAATAATTTGGTTATTTCTTTGATTTTCATATATTTTATTGTTGTTAGTCGTTTTGAGCTTGCTTGTTCTATTGATTTCAGTTCTTTTTTGTTTTCTTCATTTCCAATGTGAAATTTGATTCTTGTCATTGCTTCTTTTCCTCTTGCTTTTTTGTATGGCAGCATGTTTCTTATGTGTCTTTTCAGGAAAAGATCAGATCTTCTTGGTCTGAATGGTCCTCTACCCATTTGTCCTGTGAATCTTGCTTTTTTTGGATAGTTTTCTAGTATTTTTGCTTTGGTTCCTGTCATGATTATTTCTTCGCAGTTGTATATATTTACTGTGTCTCCTAGTAGGGCTCTTTTGGCTATGTAAGTTGCTAGTCTTCCAAAAATCATTCCTTTTCCGTTTATGTTTACTTGGTTCATCCTAGTATCCTCACATCTTTGCCTTTTGGGTTTGTTTTTAGTAATTCATTGATTGTGATGCATTTTCCTTTTGCTTGTTCTATTTGTTTTTTTGCTGTGTCTGAAAATGCAAATGCTGCAATTGTGATTCCGTGGCTTAATGCGCCAGATCCTAATACTTTTCCTGGAATGATTACTGTTTCGTTTTCTTTTGTAGCACGATTTATTCTTGAAATATTTACTATTCTTCTTTTTCTTGTTGGTTTTTCTAGATCATCAGCTATTCTTTTCCAGATTTTAGCTTTCTGAATACTGGATTCTTTTCTAAGCTCTTGTATAAGCCCTTTCATGTGTTCATTTGATGGTCCAGTTCTTTTCATTTTGAAACCTTTGGTTTTAAAATGCCGCAGAATCTATGATTTCGCTTCATTTTCTAAATTCTGTGCTTTTTTCAGTTTTTCGTCTAATTCGTCTAATGTTTCATTAAACATTGTGGCTGCCGTTGCTGCCATTTCTGATGGGCTTAGTTGTCCCCATGGTTCAATGCTGAATATGAATTCTTTTAGATTGTTTTCTACGGTTATTGCTCCCTTTGACACTTCTATACATGCTTTGCATAGGTGACATTTGTTTTGATTGTCTTTTAGAATTTTTAGTTTGCCATTGTTTGCTTCAAATACGTGTACAGGGCATGCTTGTGCACATGCTTCTGCATTGTTTATTTTGCTGTCATTGATTGTTATTTCTGGTTTGTGTTTGTACCATACTAATCCTGGACTCCATTTTGTGTGTTCTTTACCTTGTCCTAGTATTGCCGTTGCTTCTAGTTCGATTTCTTGTCCTTTTAGCAGTTTTGCTATTGGTATTTTTGCTTGTACTGGTTTTACTTTTGGATCTTTTGATTTTAAGTCAGATGCATATACTATTGCAGGTCCTTTTACACTCAATGTTAGTTTTAGCTGGCATCTGTTGCATCCTTCACCTTTACATTTGCATTTGCTAAGCATATTGTATGATTTTAAGTCTGTGCTTAGTGGTACTAATCCTAATCTATGTGCTACGATTTCATCATATAATACAGATGTGTTTTTTCTAAATTCTACATCTTCTATTGCCATTACTGGAACAGTGTCTAGCATGTTTCTTCTCATGGCATTTGCAAATGTTGCATCAATTCCTTTGATGGAGAATGTTATTTTGCTTGTTGTTTTATTTTTTTCAATTACTTGAAGGTCTGTCATTTTTTTATACCCTCCGTCCCCTTTTTCCGCCTTTTTTTCGGCAGCCGCCATGAGGTTGCGGTGTTACATCTTCGATGATTCCTATTCTTAATCCCATTCTTGATAGTGCTCTTATTGCTGCTTGTGCTCCAGGTCCGGGATTATGCGGTCCGTTGTGTCCGCCTGGTGCTCTTACTTTAACATGCAGTCCTGTTATTCCTTTATCTCTTGCTGTTT
>DAOVMP010000058.1 GCA_030630695.1 Candidatus Woesearchaeota archaeon | reverse complement strand
TTCTTCGGTTGTTTCTTCAACAACTTCTTCAACAGGTGCTTGTTCTACTGGAGTTTCACCAGCATCTTGATTTGCATCTTCTGCAAAGACTAATGGTGCAGCACTAAGCGCCATTATCATAACCAAGAATATAGCCATTAATTTTTTCATTTTAGTTTTCCCTCCATTTTAATTTTTATCATATTATACTGTATAGAAGAGTAACTACTTAGTTCTTGTCAGTGAAACAATAGCTTAGAATTAGCTATAACCTTCTAAAAATAGGTCCTAATTGTTCCATATTGTTCCAGAACTATTTTTTCAGGAAAACAAGGTTTTTTTTGCCTCTTTTCTCCTTATGAATAACATTTCTAGCTTCTAACTCAGAAAGAAGCCTAGACAGCGAAGCCTTAGAAAAACCAGTAATAACCCTTAATGTACCTTGTTCACAACTGCCTTCTTTATTCTTAAGAATAGTAATAATCTGCTCTTCATCTTCTTTAAGATGTTTTTCCATATTGTATTCTTTTTCAATTATTACTTCTTCTTTTTTAATTATAACTTTGTTTTTAATTATAGGCTTTTTCTTTACTATGTAAACTAATAAACCAATAACAATAATTCCTGCAAATACTAATGCTAAAATCCATCCTAAATTACCTTTTTTTGAATCTATCTGAGTAAATATTGAAATTTCAGCATCCTGTTTTAAGTTAAGTTTATTCCAATAAAAAACAAGACTTCTACCATCTGTTGTTGCCTTAGTTGGCTTTGGAAAAATTGAACCAGAAGTCAAATCACCTTGCTTTATTGGTTTTTTAAGCGACGCTCCTTCAGGAAGAATAACTTTAATCTTAAGATTATCTACATCAAAATTTAGTTTCATATTCATAAGAAAATTTGTTTTTTCAATCAATTCTTCTGTAACATAATTAAAACTAATTTTAGAATTTTCATTTAATTGTATTTTTAAAATATTATTTTCTAACAAAGGAGAAATTTGTTTATCATCTAAATAAACTGAAAGTGCAGTATTATCTTTCGGAAGCTCAAATTTAAAAACATCAGTTGTTTTATCGAAATCCAAATCAATATTAACTACGACTTTTTCTTTAACAATATTAAAAGAAGCATCATAGTTATTCACTTCAAATGCGGTTGCATTAGCTGCTAAAAGCAGAATTAACCCAAAAAGCAGTAGTTTTTTCATTATTATTGATATATTAAGTCGATTATAGTATAAAAAGATAGTGATTTATTTGTTGTTAAGACCTTTAACCTAAAGAAATTACTCTGTATACAAACGAGAGGTATATCTAACACCATCTTCAACTAAAAAAGCATGATGAACACTCCGGTCCTGCCAGCCAACACGCATATGAAGCAGATAAGAACCATCAGAATAACCTATAACTGTAAAATTTGTAGGATTAGGAGAAGATACTTCAGGATTATACGGCAAAGGATTTTTAATATTATTTCTACTAATACTTGTTTTGCCTATCAAATCATCAAGAGAAAATTGTTCTAATTCTTTTGCTAAAATATCTCCTGCACAATCTACTTTTGCTTTTTTTAGAAACGGCAACAAAAGAAATACCAGAATTTGCTCATCTGTAGGTTCAGGCATTTTTAATATTAAGATTTTGATTTATTTAAATGTTTCTCCCAGTTTTCCACAAAGCATCAAAATATGTCTTGAAATTGTCATATAATATTTCGGATTCGATTTCAAAGCACATCATTTCTTTGCCCCATAAATACATTAAAACTTTTTTCCCTTTGTGTAAATTAATCTGCATTGGTGTTGCAAATTCTGGCTTTAAAGACCTAACATTAGAATATTCCATTTTAGGATCTCCAGTATGAG
This sequence comes from Candidatus Woesearchaeota archaeon, assembly GCA_030630695.1. Lineage (GTDB taxonomy): Archaea > Nanobdellota > Nanobdellia > Woesearchaeales > ARS49 > WJKI01. The sequence goes on along the minus strand of DAOVMP010000058.1, from coordinate 2,889 downwards.
TGAATTCATAAATAATTCGTTTACGATTCTGTGGGACTATTAAATATTTTCCTTTTACTTTTTTCTTTATTCTATGTCTTGAATACCCCATAAACCATTCTTTTAATTTATCTCCTCCCAAACCATAAGTTGCTCCAAGAACATAATATTCTTCTCCTTTTTTGTAAAGATCTAGCATTGACGTGAATTTGTCTGTAACTGCTTTAAATCCTTTGTATACTCTTACGTTTTGATCCCATCTCGATTCAAAATGTTCTTGGAAAGATTGCGCAACTTCTTTGTTATTTATGGTAATTACTGTTGGTTCTTTTTTCTGAATAAATAGTATTGTTCTTTTTTTACCAGGTATTATAACTACTGGAAATTTGGTTTTATATGGTAAATATTTTAATTGATCTCCTTCTTTGTATATCGCTTTTCCATATCTTGCAACTGACTCTTTTGCTCCTTGTTGAAGCAATAATCTTATAGGAATTCCTTTTTTCATTCTTCTTTTTGTATGTTCTGCAAAAAAATCAGCATATTTTTTCTCTTGATCTGTAACCCCAAAAGTACCGCCTAAAACATCCCATGTCTCTCCTGATTTTTTTTCATTAATTGCTTGTTTAAATGCTCTTTCCAAAGCTTTCATACCTTTTCCAACTGTGGTGTCCTGATTCCACATTTTTTCAAACTGATTTCTGAAAGAATCTGCAACTCTTTTGTTTTCAATCATGAAAACAGTCACTTCTTCTGCCATGATATTTAATAAACATATGTCTCCTGCTACATTAATGATTGCAGGAGTTTGTTCTTGATCTGGAACATATTTTACTTTTGTATGCGGCAATTTTTCTCTATTTTTTCCTAGCTCTTTGTGTTTTTCGTTGATTATTATCCTTGATTTTAATCCTTTTTTAGCTCTCCAGGTGTGTAGTTTTGTTAATAGATTAAAATATTTTTCATCTTTAAAATCAACCACAAATCCCAACCATTCATCTTTTTTGGCCATAGAATTAATCATGTATTTGAACGCTGTTTCTCCACCTTTCAAACCCTTGAAAATAGTTGCTTCTGATTTGAATTCTGATAATTTTTGCTTTAATTCTAGTTCTGGAAGGACTTTTTTCAGTTCTGTTTTCTGTTTATTTAGCTTTTCTTCTTTTTCTTTCATATAATCCATGATTCTTTCTGGCGGAGCAGCTTCAAAGTATTTTACACCTTTTTTGATTATGAAGCTTACTAGGCCTTTTTGCATTAGTTTGTCTAAGATTTCGTATATTTTTGATGAAGATGCTTTGGATTTCTCTACTATTTTTCCAGTTGCAGAACTGCCGAGTTCTAATAAGGCTAAGTATACGTTGATTTCTGATTTTGTTAGGCCTATTTCTTCCAGTATTTCCTTGTTCATTATAGCCGATATAATTTTCTTATTATATAAAGTTATCGTATTTCTCCCCCCTAAGGGTTAGGGGATATTTATATGCTGTGTGTTTCTCTTACTACTCTAGAGTAATAAGCTGTGTGGTTTAAATCAAGAGGAAGACACAAATGATTAAAGAAATATTATTCGGCGGATTAGCAATGTTGGCTCTAGCAGGAACTGCAAAAGCTGAAGAAATCAAAAAACCAAGCGTAAATGCATGGATAGAAAACTACAGTGTTCTAAATCCAGATGGAGTAGACTCACACAATCAAAGAATACATGTAAATAATGATTTATTTAGAGCAGATCATTTTATCAATTCTGATGGATATGAAAAAGAAAGAGTTGCTGCAAGACCTAAAATCAATTTAGAAGATATTTTTAACGGTAAACTAGGTGTTTTTGGCTCTGTAGACAATCAAGATAATCATTCTATTGGAGTAGAATTCAATGGAACACTGGCAGATTTAATTTCAATCGGTTTTGCATTAGAAAAGAAACATTCAAATGGTTTTGATAATTCCTTATTCCAAATCTATGCTGGAATAGATCCTGTGAAAAATACTGAAGTTAAAATAGGATATTTTCTTAAAGATGGAATAAGTCACTTTCAAGGTGTAGGTAATGTATCAATAGATGATAAATTATTCTTAGCACTTGGCGGGCAAGTAAATGAAAAAGGAAAAGGAAAACTAAATGCTTGTGTTGCTAGCTTGCCGTCTAAAAAAGGCAAAGAACTAGGATTTAAAATTTGGGGGCAATCAGACTTTGACGGAAACCACAGTATTGATGCAACATTTAAGATCGGAGACAAGAAAAATATATTTTCTCACAAAGGTTTAATGAACCTTTTTGACGCAGGAATAAATGATCCAGGTGTAGCAGATAATATGGGTAATTTCAGACCAAATCCTAAATACATGGATGCTAAAGATGCTTTATTTAGAATTAGAGCAAGCCATTCTAAAGATGGAACTGTACGATACTTTGGAGAAGCTTATGTAAATTCAGCAAATATGTTTGGTAAAGACTTTGAAGTAGGTATTGCAGCAAAATACTTACGAACAGAACTGCCAGGACATGTTGTAAAAGAAATGTTAGGAGTACTGTTAGCAATAAGAGCAGGCCCTTTTTATTTAGAAGTTGCAGACGAATTTCAGAAAGGAAAAGCTCACGTGCCTGCGTTATATGTTGGTGCTTCTGCAAGTGATATTTACGATTGTTTTGTGGGAGAGGAGGAGTAATTCTTTTTCTTTTTTTCATTACCTTTAAATATTACCTAAATCTTATATTATTGTGGAGGAGATTGTTATGAGCAAAATTAAATCGTTTTTAGGAGCAGCAGGGGCTGTTATAATAGTTATTCTATTTTTTGGAGCTATCTTGTATGGATTTCCAACATACAATGTTTGGAGAAAAGAACTAAGCGGAAAAGCTGACTTAAAAGAAGCAGAATGGAGCAGACAGATTGCCATTGAAGAAGC
>DAOVMP010000083.1 GCA_030630695.1 Candidatus Woesearchaeota archaeon | reverse complement strand
GTTACTACCTATCGGTCTTGTTATAATTGTGAACTTTTCTCCTAAGTTTGAACAAGCAGTCTTTAGGCCTAAGCCAAATCTTCCAAGGGTCTCTTTCATTTTGGTGGATTTTGCTAAAGTTAGGGCTTGTTTTAAAGTTTCTTTATTCATTCCTTTGCCATTATCTGAAATGGAAATGAATCTTTTTGTGTAACCAAGAGTAACTTGTACGTCTAATTTTTTATCAAGAAGGCGAGCATCTATACTGTTATCAGTAAGCTCCCCAACGGCTTCAAAAATACGGTACCCTGATGAACCAAGTTTTTTAATCAAAGATTTATCAGGGGTTATATCTACTTTATCCATGAAATAGATTCCCCCATTTTAAATAAATTAGGCAATTGACCTTTTAAATATATCCTATGATCAATACGTGTCGAAAAACCGAATATTTCGACATACCTTGATTATATGTTATAACATAGTTACGATTTGTATAATTATATTCAATATAATTAAAAAAAGCAAAATGGTGGTTGAAAAGAGTGTTTTATTGTTCTTTAAGCTCTTTTTTGATGAGTTTCTCGATATAAGCAGAGTATTCAATATCGTGTTCTATTGCCCTTTTTCTGAATTCTTTCCAGAGTTCTTCATTGCATGTGAAGGTTATTTTCTTTCTAGCCATACAGTTATACTGAAATATGGTTATATTTATAAACTTATCTGCGTATATGTATATACAGAAATATGTATGGTGATTTAAATGGTTTTGGATGAGAACATCAAAAAAAGAAAACCCATCTGTGTCCATTGCGGATCTAAAAAAATTGTTGAAATAGTCAACCAACGGCTTACAGATGCTCGTGTTCAAACTTACCGCTGCAGGGTCTGTAGCAACAATTTCATGGTTTTAAAAAACCTTAAACGAGAAGTCATTAACTCTGCAACCACAATTGATAACCTGTTAAATCCAAAAGAAATAAAAGAAACACAAAACTACAGCCAAGATTGGTCTGCTTACAACCAAGCCCAAACAAAAGAAAAAGAAATGTTCATTGAAATCCTATCAGAACTAAATTCATTACTTGAAGTTGAATACAGGAAAAGAAAAGGCAGACCAAACAACCAATTACAAGACATGATTTTTGCCTGTGCAATAAAAGTTTATTCTGGTCTTTCAAGCAGAAGAGTTGTCTCAGAACTATCCTTATTAGAAAAAAGCAATTTCATTTCTCGTGTGCCTCATTTTAATTCTATTACAAATTACTTCAATGACAAAAGCATTACCCCTATTTTGAAAAAACTTATTGAACTTTCTTCTTTGCCTTTAAAATCTGTTGAAGAAGACTTTGCAGTTGATTCATCAGGCTTTTCTACCAGCATTTTTTCTCGTTGGTTTGACCATAAATGGGGAAAGAAAAAAGGCCAAAGAACATGGCGAAAAGCACACTTGTTAAGCGGAGTTAAAACAAATATTGTCTGCTCTGCTGAAATAACTGATGGCTTTAGAGCAGACTGTACTCAATTACCTTATTTGCTTGAACAAACAGCAAAAAACTTTCAAATAAGAGAATTATCAGCAGACAAAGCTTACTCAAGTAAAAAAATACTAACACTTGTTTCAGACAATGGAGGCATTCCTTACATTCCATTCAAAAAACATGCAACTAAAAGAAGACCAAAACATAAAATTTGGAAAACAATGTATGAATACTTTTTATTAAAAAGAAATGAATTCATGGAACACTATCATAAAAGAAGCAATGCTGAAAGCGTTTTTCACATGATTAAAACAAAATTTGGAAATTCGTTGAAATCAAAAACAGATGTTGGTCAAACAAACGAAATTCTAACAAAAATATTATGCCACAACCTTTGTTGCCTAATTCAAGAAATTCACGAGCTTGGAATAGAAGTTAATTATTGTGCAGAAAAATATCCTGCACAAAAAATCATAATATAGAAGGATTAAATATGCAAAGCCGGGAATGGCTGGCTGGTATGGAATAATTGGTTTAACATTGTTTTTTTTAATGAGGCTTAGAAATGACAAAAAAAAAGAAGTAGGTTTGACCAGATTAAAATTGTTTTAGTTACTTCAACTATTTTATTAATTTTAGGATTTAATAATGTTATTGCTTTTATTGATTATTTAAAGCAAATGACTCTTTTTTCTTTTTTGAATTTAATTTCAGTTGATTGGTTGTATTTTATTGTTTTTATGGTTTTGATTTATGTTTTGTCTGAGCATCAAATCATTTCTAAGCGAATTGCTGGTTTTATTAATTAGTTTTTTTTCGTTGATTGCCTTGTTTTTGCTTAAACAAAAGCTTAAAGAACAACTTATACACTTGTTCTTTTATAATAATTTTAAAAGGGGGTTCAAGTTTATGGCTAGACGAAAAAAAAGAAGAAAAAAAAGAAAAGTAAAGCGTAAGACAGGAAGAAAAAAGAAACGCAGTAAAAAGAGAAAGTCAAAGTTTGCAGGCAAAACAATTAAACAATTGAAAGCAATGCGAAAAGGAAAAAGTTCAAAGACAAAAGCATACAAAAGTATTAGTTCTGCAATTGCAAGAAAAAGACGCTGAATAAAAGGAGATTAATTTCTCCTTTTCAGTTTGTCAAAGTCTTTATTTTTCTTTTAAACAAATTCTTTTCAAAGAATCCTTTAGTTTCTACTTTTCTAACATGCCTGACTTGTTCAAAGTATTCTTTTGTCTGTTGTTTTAAATCCTGATAATAAAAGTTTGCCTTAGATAAAATCTTTGATACTTTTGAAGAATAATAATAAAATGAATGCTTTGGAAAAGTTTGCACGCCTAAAATATTTAAGAAATCTTGTTTTTTTAATTTAATTCCAAACTCTCTTTCTAATCGTCTTAAATCTGTTACTTCTGAATCGTGAATGATTTTGTCTGTTACATTTGACCTAATACTTGGATGTAATCGGGTAACTTCTTGGCTCATATAAACTGCTGAAATTCCAAACTTTCTTCCTTCTCTTGAAACCATTGCAATAGCTTCTCCTACAGGAGTTCTTGGTGTTGCAAAAGTTGGAATTTCGTCAAAGCCCAGCCAGAACAATTCCTTTTTTCTTCCTCTAATGTATTTATCCCATGCTGGTATTAAACAAGATAACAGCAATGCCAGTTTCAAGTCTGTTGGGTCTGAACCACTTAGGTCTATTGCTGTTTTTCCCTTCATTTGTTCGCATAAAGGAAGTGCATCATCTTTTGGACTTAATATTTTTTTAATTACATCAAATTCTTCCATTCTTCTTGAATCTTTAAACAATTTTTTCAGTGCATCACAGGTTTTTTCTTTTTCTTTCATTAAAGCAAAAGTTCTGATATTTCCTCTAAATGCTATTCCTGCTTTTGTTGTATCTTTTCTCAGGCAGGTAATAAATCTGGTTGTTATTTCTCTTGCATTAATTCTTATTTTTTCTAATCTGGTTGTTTTCCAATTAGTTAAGCCTAAACTGACTATTTTTTCTTTTTTAAAATCATCCATTCCAGCAACAAAGAATAGCGTATTATCTACTTGGTCTAGTATTATTGCTGCTGTTGTTGTTTTTCCTCCCCCACTTTTTCCTAAAATGTAAATCTGAAGATTTCTTTTATACCTTCCCCAGATTGTAATGTCTTCGTTTAAATAGATTTCATTTTTTTGAACCTGCCTTAATGTTTTAATTTTTCTACAGCAAGCTCGATTTAATAGTTTTAGTTTGGAGTAAGTCATTTTCTCACTCGTTTAGTTTCTCTAATTCTTTCCTAACTCTAACTGCAAGTTCTCTAAGTTTTTCAACTTTCTTACCGTGCGTAGCCCAAGGATAATAAGCTCTAGTTTTTTGTCTTCTAAACTTTGCACTCTCTAATTCTCTTAATTTTCTGT
>DAOVMP010000011.1 GCA_030630695.1 Candidatus Woesearchaeota archaeon | reverse complement strand
GCCTGCGCGTTTAATTAAACGCTTAATTTTATTAACCAGTTTGTTTTTCTTTACCATGGTGGGGGACCGATCCCCACCCCCTCTTTGCCACACTAGTGGCAAGAGGGATATATAATTTTTACTAGAATTTCAACACACCCTCCAACCAATACAAAACCCTATCAAGACTTTCTTCTGTCTCCGCAGGATTTTTAAAATTAGTATTAGCCACTTCTACACATATTCCTATATCTGGAAAATTATGTTTAACATAATCAAAGAATTCTTTAAATGCTACTTTTTCAATTCTTCCTTCGCCTGGAATAACTCCTTCTTTCCATAATTCTTGGTTTGGTATCCAAACTCCAGAAACATCGCTTATATGCAGATGTCGGAGGTATCGATTACTAAACATGTCTGTGTGTGTGTCAATTTCAGTTATCGCATTTTTTAAATTAATATCTCCTGCTTTACCTGCAGCATAATGGCAAGTATCTAATGTTATTTTAAATTCAGTATCTTTTACAACTTTACAGCATTCTTCAAGTGTTTCAACACAATCTCTAAATATTTTATCAGGTTCTAATATTAGATCTCCTGTGCTTGGTGTTGGTAAATTTTCTATTCCTACAGGTATTTTAGAATCAGTGTTTCTTACTGCCAAAAACATGTTTTGTTTTACTTTTTCTGCTTCTGCTCTTTTTTCAGATACGGATTTTTCTGTTCCTCGATATCCTGCAGCGGTATGAACATGAACATATGCTGCTCCAATTGATTCTCCTAATCGTAAATAAGTTTCTAATAATTCTCTTCCAACATCGGTTCTCATATCTGCCACTCCTTCAGTATATACTGGAAGTCCGCTAAACCCATGCACGACAATGTAAGATCCTTTTGCAACAGAAGTAATATTTTTTTTAATTTTTTCTAAAGCTTCTGTACTTTCTTGTCCATAAAAATGTTTGTGTTTTCCTATTACTTCTAATCCAATTTGGTATTTTGCTGGATTAACTTTTTTTTCTAATAAAGAAAACATTGTTTCTACATCATCTCTAAAAGCCGCCATTGTTGGCAATAATATTTTAATCATTTTCCACCGTTTATATTTTACCCAATATAATTCATCTCATTAACAAACTTATTCTTAATCTTTTGTAATCGATTAGATTTACTAACATCCATTGTTTCGTGTAGCATTTCTTCTTCTAATTCCTGAATTTCTTTCTCAAGTTCTTTTATTCGAACATTTATTCCTAGTTTTTTATTAAGAATATTGATTATTTCTTTTGCTCCGTTGACTCCAAGATACATTGGATGTGCATAAGTCTCGGCAAGTAATGTAATTGCAGGAATTTTTCGTTTTTGAGCCAATCCTAATAATAATCCAGATACTCCCATTATAGGACCAATGGTTCCATACAGTTTCTTATTTACAGGAACTCCTTTAGCATAGTTTTTTATCATTTTTGCACAATTGCCTGTGCAGTATACTTGTGGTTTTTTAGGTGCTTCTTTAAGTGCGATTCCGCCAAGCGTAATCAATTCTTTTCCGTCATATTCCTGAAACAAATCAATTACTTTTTCAGAGAATTTATAGCATGATAATTCATCTATTGGCTGGACATCTCCTGATAAGAATAATAAATCGCTTTGTTTATTTCGTAATTGTTTGTAATATACTTCGATTATTGGCATCTCTATCAGATTTTTCTCATTAATAAATACAGAATGTGGATATGAGTGTGATTCAAATTCACATAATTTTTTAGCTTTCAAATCATCTATCATGAAATCTACAGCTACTTTTCCCACATTGCCTATTCCTGGAAGCCCTTCGATTAAGATGGGGTTTTGTAGGTTAATTCGTTTAGCAATCTTATTTATTGTCCACATTTTCTTTTGCTTTGCGCCGATACGCTCCATACTTATCCTTGGGCGAATATTTCGGCGGTTTTATTATAGTTGCAATCCCCCCGCACTCGCATTTTTCTTTAATAGTATATTTATTACACTTCTTACACTGAAGAATCTTTTTCATGCTGAAAATCCCTCCGGATTCACTTAAAAAATTGTGCAACAATTTTTTGTGTCCCAAAAATCACTTTGGGATTTTTTAGGATTTGGCATGCAAAAAATTGCCTGCTATTTTTTTCATGGTGAAAATTCTCCGGAATTTTTTGCATAATTTAATCCTTCTCGATTTTTTTAAATTCAAATTCTGCTTTTTGTTTTTTTGCTTCTTCTGCTGCGTTTTCTATTGCTTCTTTTAAAACTTTTTCTGCTTTTTTGTAATCATCCGATCTTATGGATATGGTATATATCCCGGCCCCTTTATACTTGATTAATGGCTTTCCCACAGAAACCTTTTGTTCACGAGGAAAATCCCTGATTTTCCTGTGCCCAGAAAAATCTTTTGATTTTTCTTGGGTTTGGGGCTCAGAAAAACCTTGTTTTTCTCGAGCAGGAACATTTTCTGCTTTTGTAAGTATTTCTTTTACTACTTCTACACCGTTTGGTGCATTGCTTATTATTGTTATTTCTCCGCCAACTTCTATTTCGCGCGGTTTGATTCTTTGTTTTATTATTACTGTTAATTCTTCTGCTAGTTTTTTATCAATAAAATTTTCTAATTTGATTTTGTCTTGTGATGCATCTTCAAATGCCGCAAATAAACTATCGTATTCTTCAAATAATTTTTTGGTGATTTCCGCGTAAAGTTCTTCTGGTTTTTTCTTTCGTTGTTTTGCTGCATATTCTACTATATTTTCAGCTAATTGTTCTTGTTTTATCTGATTTAATTTGCTTCTTCTTTGTTTTTCATTAACTCTACGCAAAGATAAATCAATATGTCCTTTTTCTTTGTCGATTTTTAGAACTTTACAGACTACTTTTTTGCCTTCTACAACATAATCTCGGATATTACGAATTCTCCCTGGAGCAATTTCAGAGATATGAATTAATCCTGTTCGATCGTATTCATCGATTTTTACAAATACAGAATGAAAGTGGACTGCTGTAACTGTGCATAAAATCAGTTCATCTTCTTGTGGAAATCCTGTTCTTTTTAATAACAATATATTTTCCCCCTTGATTAAAAAATAGATTTTAAAAATTTTATTCTAAAACTTCTAATACTCGTGCTTTGACCTTGCTTTTTCCGCCTGTTGGTTCTGCAAGAATTTTTCCGCATACTAAACATTTTACTTGCATAGATGATTTTCCAAACATTATTTGTTCGTTTTTACATTTAGGACATCTTATTTTGATGAATTTTGATTTTGTTTCTTTTATGGCTCTCATTTGAATTCAACCTTTTTTGCTCTCCATGCTTTTCCCACTGTGTGAGCTTTTTTGCATACCATACATGTGTATCTTAAATCGATTTTTTTAGTTTGTTTTTTGCCTGTCATCTTAAATTTGCTCAAAGGTTTTTTAGAATATCTTCCTTTTGATCCAAGACCCATTCTACCTCTTAGTCTTGCTCTTTTCTTGCCTCCTCTGCTCATTGGATGTGCTGTGCTAGGTGTTCGTTTCTTGGCTTCAGCTATCTTGTGTTCTGTGTGTTTTTTACACTTAGGACAATAGGTTTTTCGTATTTTAGGTAGTTTCATTGTAAAGAATACGAAAAGGAGGGTATTTAAAAAGGTTTCTGTAACAAAATGAGGTATTCTTCTTATTCCATCTCAACAGCACTTCCTTTCCCTATTAGAATTTCAGCTATTTCAGTAGGAATTTCAGCAATATCTTCTTCTTTGTATGGCCCGTACATCTCTAGTTCAGAACCTACAAACTGTTCTACTGGTTGTGTTATTTTGATTTTTTTAATGTTTTTAGGTTCTTGTGCTGGTTCTGCTTGTATTGCAGGTTGTTTTTCTTCTTGTTTTGTTGTTTCTGTTTCAATTGACTCTTTTTTTTCTTCAACAGGTAATGGTTCTTGACTTTTTTCAGGTTTTGTAAATTCTGGTTCTGTTTTTAACTTAAAACTTGCTTCTGGTTCTTCAGGCAATTCAATTGAACACTCAATTGATAAATCCGGCTCTTGCAAGGAGAGTATCTGAGCTAATATTCCCAAACGAAACTTGTCAAACAATCCAGTCAACGTTTGGAAAAATTTTTGTTCAGGATTAAGTAGATTAGAAGTATCGATTATATCTGAATTTGTGCGGGATTTGTTCAACGCCATGTTGATTATTTTTTTCTCGCGACGTTCATAGATTTCACGGATTATTTTACGGATATTTTGCAGTTGAACTTGTGTATTATCTTTTTCATCTAAAGAAAATATATCGTTTTTAGAGGATGCTTCTTCTAATATACGCGTTTTCTCGCGAAGATATTCTAAAACATTTGCATTAAATACTTCGTCTAATTCACATAGTTCTTCTTTATTTTTTTCAGAGCGAAGTATCTCATAAAGTGTTTCATATGTTATTGCCACAGAATCTTCTGTCATTTTACCCCCACAATATATAGTATTAGGTAATATTTAAGCTTTTATGTTGTCTATACCACCTAAGTTACTTTAAACACTCCGTTTTTTTGTCTTAATTCAATTTTTAGGTTTAACTTAATCCTCGTTTCATGTAGTCTGCTTTCTTTAATTATTTCTATTATTTTTTTGTGTGTTGGATGTATTTTTTGTTTTGGAGCCAATATATCATATGTTGCAAGCCCATACATGTCAAGTATGTGAAAATCTTTTCCAACATACGCAGTTGAGTGTCTTTTTAATTTGTTTAAATAAACAAAATATCTTGAGTTTTGTTTTTCATTGTTTTCTCCAGATGCCATTTCATATACAAATCCGCAGAATTCTAGAGTTGCTGGTTCCATTCCCAGTCTTAGTTTTATAGAGTTGGTAATAATTTCTAGAGGAAGTCCTTTTGGACTCATATTATTATCTGAATCAGGTATTTCACATTGCACAAGGCCCAATAATCCTTCAAATAATCCTGTATCTATCCTTTGCATAATTATTTTTTCTTCTCTTGTTTTTGGTGTTATCATACCGGCAATATTTTTTCTAAAGTCTGCTCCTTTATCTACTAAAAATTCCTGTGTTCTTCCTCCAACACGTATTATCGCCAGTGAATAACTTGTAAAATTACTAATACTCAATCCCCCTCCTTGCGTCTATTCCTTTTTCCCATGGGTGTTTTCTCATCATTATTTCGCTTACTAAATCTGCACGTTCTATGATTTGATGCGGTGCATTGCGGCCGGTTAATATTAGTTCAACATGTTTTGGTTTTTCTTCAATCAGTTTAAGTACAGATTCTATTGATATCAATTCTTTATGCATAGCACAATTTATTTCATCCAGCACAACTATATTATACTCGCCAGAATTGATTACATTAAATGCATGTTCTAATGCTCGACGTGCAGGTTCTTTTTCTGCTTCGTCAGATAAGAATTTATATTTTCCGCCAGCTCCTTCCAGATCTCCTTGTCCGTCAAACTCAAACATTTTAAGCTGCTTGTCTGTTATTGCTTCTTTTCCAAATTGGACAATTGTCATGTTGGGTATATATTTTTTAACACTAAATAGTTCCCCCGTGTCTCCGCTTTTCATGAACTGGATCATGTAGATTTTATATCCTTGACCGACTGCGCGCAGAGATAACCCTAGTGAACATGTTGTTTTTCCTTTTCCTTCTCCAGTGTAGACCTGGACTAGTCCTAAGTGTTTCATAAACTGCACTTCGAGTATCCGCAGTTGGAGCATGTTGAGCAACCTTCTTTAAACACCATTTTTTGTTTGCATTCTGGACAATTGACTTGTTCCTGATTGTCAGATTTTTCTTCGTCAACTAATTCTTTTTTTGGGGTGTTTACTTCTCCTTTTTTTTCTTCTGTTTTTTTGGTATCAACATTTAATATTTGACCTTCTCTGCTTCCATCGCGGTAAACAGTTACTCCTTTGCATCCTGTTTCATGCGCCATCAGATAAACTTGTTCAACTTCTGCAGGTGTTGCAGAGTTTGGAAAGTTAACTGTTTTGCTTACTGCGTTGTTTGTATGTTTTTGAAATGCTGCCTGCATTTTAACATGCCATTCTGGTGTTACATCAAATGCAGTTACGCAGGCTTTGCGTATATGCTCTGGTATTTCTTCTATGTCGTGTATGCTTGCTTTGTTCATTACTTTGCGAATTAACTCTTCTGAATAAATTTTTTCCTCTTTCAGTATGTCCTTAAAATATTTATTTACATAGATAAGTTCTTTTCCATCCATTACTCTTTTCATGTAAGCTATAGAAAACAGAGGTTCTATTCCTGATGATGCATCTGCTATCATGCTTATTGTTCCTGTTGGTGCGATTGTTGTTCGAGCGGCATTTCGTATTGGTTTTTCATATTTATAGATGCTTTTTCTTATGTTTGGAAATGGTCCTCGAAGTGCTGCTAGTTCTTCTGACTCTTTTTTTATTTCGTCATCTATAAATTTCATCATTTTTTCAGCTAATTCAATTGCCCCGGAAGAATTATAGGGTATTCTTAATTGATAAAGCATATCTGCCCAGCCCATGACTCCTATTCCTATTTTTCTGTTTGCACGGGTTATTTTTTCAATTTCTGGCAATGGTAGATTGTTCATGTCAATAACATTGTCCATAAAATGAACTGCTATTTTACATGTTTTTCTCAGTTCGTCCCAATCTATTTCTTTTGACTCTTTTTTTACAAACTCAGCCAAATTAATCGAACCTAAATTACAGCTTTCATAGGGCAGTAATGGCTGTTCACCGCAGGGATTTGTGCTTTCAATCATTCCAATCTCTGGTGTTGGATTAAATCTGTTTATTTCATCAATAAATACTATTCCTGGTTCTCCGTTTTTCCATGCCATTAGAACAATTAAGTCAAATACTTTTTTAGCATTAAGTTTTTTAACAACTTTATTTGTTCTAGGACTTATTAATTCATAATCCTCGTTGTTTTTTACTGCTTTCATAAATTTATCAGTCAATGCAACAGATATGTTAAAATTATTCAAGACATTTGCTTTTTCTTTTGCTACGATGAAATCCATTATATCGGGATGGTCTATGCGCATTATTCCCATGTTTGCTCCGCGGCGTTTTCCTCCCTGATTGATTGTTTCAGTTGTTGTATCAAATACTTTAATAAAGGATAATGGTCCAGAAGCAATTCCTTTTGTTGATATAACTACATCTGATTTAGGTCTTAATTTGGAAAAATCAAATCCTGTTCCTCCGCCAGTTTGGTGTATTATTGCTGTTGCTTTGACTGCTTCAAAAATTTCTTTGATACTGTCTCCAACAGGAAGAACAAAACATGCAGATAATTGTTGTAATGGCGCGCCGGCATTCATTAATGTTGGACTGCATGGCATAAATCTCATTGAGGTCATTTCATCGTAGAATATTTTTTCTGCGTCTTCTGGTTTTCCGCCGTATTTTTCATCTGCTAGAGAGATGTTTTCAGCAACTCTGCGGAATAATTCTTCTGGTGTTTCAGTAAGGTTTCCTGCAGGATCTTTTAATAAGTATCTTCCTTTTAATATTGCAAGTGAATTTAGTGATAGTTTTAATTCAGTTAGTTTTCCTAATATTGCTATTCGGGCAGCTCTTATTTCCTTGTGTTTTTGCCTGTATAAAATATATGCTTTTGCTGTTTTTCCATGTCCTTGATCAATTAATACTGTTTCTACTATGTCTTGTACTTCTTCTACTGTTGGTATTCTATCTCCAAATTTTCTCTCTACCACATGTTCTACTTGGCGGGACAAATCATCTGCCCGTGTTCTGTCTTTTCCTCCAACTGCCACTGCTGCTTTGTAGATCGCATTTGATATTTTTACACGATCAAAAGCATCTATGTTTCCATTTCTTCGTTTTATTTGAGTAACTGCCATTATTCCAACCTCCTATTTAACGCGTTTTAGTTTTTCTACCTCTTTGGCAAACTGATTAATATCAGTAAATCTGCGATAGACTGATGCGAATCGTAAATATGCTACTTGATCTAATGAAAGTAATTTGTTTATTACTAATTCTCCTAGTTTTCTGCTTGTTATTTCTGTTTTTCCTGCTTTGCGGAGTTCTGATTCGATTTCATTGACTGCTTTTTCAATATGTTCTCTTTTTACAGGTCTTTTTTCACAGGCTTTGAGCATTCCTGTGATCAGTTTTTGCCTGTCAAATTGCTCCATAACACTATTCTTCTTTATTACAGATACATTTGTGTCTTCTACTCTTTCATATGTTGTGAATCTTTTAGAACAGTCTGGGCATTCTCTTCTTCTTCTGACAGAATCTTTTGTATTGGTCAATCGGCTGTCTAGAACTCTGGTGTCTGTTTTTAAGCAAAAAGGGCATTTCATTTTTAGTTTCCAAAAATAAAGCTCAAAAAACTTCCTTGAAGTTTTTAAGCGTTTCAGTCTATCATCTAATTAGTGCGTTGTTATTTAATAAAAGTAACACAAAACCACTAGATATAGTAGTTCGAAAAACACAACAAACACAAGAATACGTAACTCATATTTAAGTATTTATCAAGAACAATGTATATTATTTGAAATACAAACACTAGAAGTATATTGAGTATGGTTAAGTGGTGTTGTTTTGAAACCACTCAATAGTTTTTTTCAGTCCATCTTTAAAACTTGTTTCGGCAGAAAAATTTATTTTCTCTTTTGCTTTTTCAGCACAGCCGCAGGATTTGAAGATGTCTCCTTTGCGGGATGCTTCATGAACAGGAATAATATTCTTATTTAGCATCCGATTTAATTCTTCTGCTAAGAATTTAACAGATACATCTTTTCCTGTAGATATATTAAAAACTTCTCCGCCAGAATTTTTAGATTCCAAAGCAGAAAGATTTGCTTTAACAATATCGTTCACATAAATAAAATCTCTACTTTGTTC
>DAOVMP010000053.1 GCA_030630695.1 Candidatus Woesearchaeota archaeon | reverse complement strand
TATTAATATAGTTTCCTTTAGCATTTAGCTCGGTAATTAGTTCTAATCCCACTTTCGTCTCCCTACAACAAGCTTTAATAATAAGTCGTTCTTTTTAATGTTTATGCTTGATAAAATCTATAATATCCTCTATAAAGAGTTTGGCCCTCAAAAATGGTGGCCGACAACAACAAAAAACAAGCAGTTTGAGGTAATTCTGGGCGCAATTTTGACTCAAAATACCTCATGGAAAAACGTTGAAAAAGCAATCAAAAACTTAAAACAAAAAAATCTTATACATCCGACTAAAATTGCTAAATCAAATCAAAAGTCCTTGGCAAAACTCATAAAACCAAGCGGTTATTATAATCAAAAAGCAGATCGTCTAAAAATAATTGCTAATTTCATAATAAAAAATAAAAACTTAGAAAAACAATCTATAAAAATAATTAGAAATAAATTATTGAACGTAAAAGGAATCGGTCCTGAAACCGCAGATTCTATTTTATTATATGCCTTAAATAAACCTTCTTTTGTTGTCGATGCATATACTAAAAGAATTTTCTCAAGAATAGGTTTATGCAAAAAAGAAATAGATTATCACGAATTACAAAAAATATTTCATAAATCATTACCCAAAAAAACCAAAGTATACAATGAATATCATGCATTGATTGTTGCGCTTGCCAAAAAAAACTGTTCTAAAAAACCTATTTGTAGAAATTGTCCAATAACAAAATTATGTAAGAAAAGTTTATAAACCTTAGTTCTAATTCTTATATGTATGAATCCTTTAATAATGACGATTATTATTTTCTTTTTATTAATAATAGTCCTTGCAGTGATTATTCGTTTTGTTAAAAAAATGGTTAGAACAGTGATAATCATTGCAATTATTGTTTTGGTTATTGGAGCGAGCATATATATTCTTAAAGATGCAAATTCTTTGAGAAAAAATTTTTTGCTAGGAGAAAAATTAGTTGTTCTAGAGCTCGACAGCAGGATTGTTTCTGCAATTATCAGTAAAGACGTTGCTGTTCCAATACCAGTTACAACAATCGGAAACTTAGACGATTTATACGCCATAAAAGATTTAGATAAGATGCTGAATGATAAATACAAATTAGTTATTTTCAAATGGAAAGCGTTTCAGAACATTGATTTTGTCGGCGATGAAGAATATGAATTTTCAATGGATGAGATAAAAAGTATAATGAAATCTGGCAGCCCAAAACAATTTATTGCTGATAAGATGATTAAAGAACAAGGTCCAGAATTTGAAAGCATGATTCAAACAAAAGTTGATGAGATGTTTGCAACAGATGATCATCTCAAGTCGATTGTTTTTAGTTTTATGATTGCGAAATTTGTCGAGAACAACTCGGTATTTGAGGGATACATTAATGAAAATGTTTTTATTTATCCTGAAACAATTACTTTAAAATTAATTAAGATTCTTCCGATTAGCTGGATGAAAGGCTTTTTGCCTGAAAAAACTTTTTAAGAGGTGTATTATGTCAATTTTTGAAAAACTTGGTTTTAAGAAAAAAACAGGCCGCCCGTCGTTTGATGAAGGCGGTGATGAAGATTTGCCGTCGATGGGCCATACAGGAGACATGCCTCCAATGAGAAGGCCGTCTGTGCCTAAGTTTGACACACCAGAACCTTCGCCTTCTATGGAAATGCCAAGACCTTCTTTTGAAAAGCCAGGTGCAGATTCTAGAGGAGATGATTTAATAAATGCAAAACTCGACGCTATAAAGGCAATTCTTGACAATATAAACTCCAGGATTGAAATACTGGAAAAGATTGCTGCCGGCGAAGAAGAAACTCCAAGATGGCGGTGAAAAAACATTTTCTGTTTTTTAGTATTTCTTTTATTATTTTGATTGCTGATCAGTTGAGCAAATATTTTATCTCTACTTATACTTATTCTGCCGATTTATTGATTTTAAAGATTCATTTTATAAAGAATTTTGGTATTGGTTTTGGTTTATTGAATTATCCTTCTGTGAAATTTTTTTTGATTGCATTGATTGCAGTTATTATAATTGGAATTCTTTATTATTATTGCAGGTATAAGAAAAATCATAAGCTTTTCATAATTCCGTTAGCATTGATTTTAGGTGGAGCATTGGGAAATTTATTAGATAGAGTTATGTATGGTTTTGTAATTGATTTTATTGATTTTGGTTTTTGGCCGGCTTTTAATATTGCAGATTCTGCAGTTACTGTTGGGGTTATATTATTGATTGTATACTTCATAAGAAATAAGCCTGCAAAGAGAAAAATAAGAAAAAAGCGAAAAGTTTAAATATGAGATTCTTTATTCAAGAATTAATCTTGATTAAATAAGACCAAGAGAGGTGATTTAATGGCAGAAGAAAGTAAAGGAATTGCACTCGCAATCTTAGGTGTAGTGGCGGTTATCGCGATTGTCGGATTAGTTCTACTCTTTGCAGGCGCAAAGAATACAGGAGACGTTGCATTGCCACAGTATAATAAAGTATATGGCGGTGCGATTAAAGGTGTGGCTTTACCATATGGAGAAGGTAGAGCTATTAGTGGTGCAGATCGACCAGGTGATGAACCTACAACACTAAAAATTCCTAGCAGAAAAAGAGGATTTATTAGTATACCAAGCGACTCCACAACATGCGGACCATATTTAGCAAAAGTGGACTACGGTCAAAAATTGGTAGCAGAATCAAGAGGTCTAGGATGCTCTGATTACATACCTACACTTGATGGTTACTGTTGCGAAGCACCAGGACTAGTTTAAATAAATTTTTTATTTTTTCCAGAGACCAAAGGTCGATGCCCTAAAAAAGCAGAGCTTTTTTGGGCGCAGAAAATTGGAACAATTTTCTTGCGGGCGCAGAAAAATTTAATTTTTCTTGCGTCTCTTTCTTTTATTTTTTAGTATGATACTAAAAAATCCGATAAATTTATATACTAATAATTCAAATCAGCTAATATAACAATTTGATTTGTAAAAACTGAGGTGATAGATCATGGCTGATCAAAAGAGTATCGGTATTGCTATTTTAGGTATTGCAGCTGTTCTTGCAATAATAGGTTTAGTTCTAATGTTTACAACTGCTATCCAAAGCGGGGCATTTAGTGCTACATTGCCAAAAATTTACGGCGGTGCAATTAAAAACGTAGATTATCCTTATTTAGAAGGTAGACACGCTGCAGGTGTTGGAGGAGATGAATATACAGCATCAGAAAGTAACCCTCAACACATGTATTATGAACGCGGAATCAGACAAATCCCTTCGGAATACACTGCTTGTGGAGAAGGATATGCAAGAGTTTCATATACTCAAATGTTAGGTATTAAACAAAGATTAAATGCATATAATTCAGATGCAAAATGTTTTGACCATGACACAAATACTTACTGCTGTCCAATTATTGGAGCCGGCGGTCCAGTGGTTTAAAGTTTTAGAGAATAAAAACGAGGTGTAAATAATGGATGATTTAAAAATGATTTCATATGCCCTATTGGGTATTGTTGCAGTTATTGGAATTACTAGTTTAGTGCTTCTTTTCTCAGGAGCAATGAGTGCTCAGGTAGTAAATAGTCCTGGATTTCCTAAACTGTATGTGTATGGTGAGATGTATAAGGAAAGGATTACCTCTCCTGTGGATACATCACAAAGAGATATGACTTATAGTTTAAGAAAAGGTAATATTAATGCTCCAACAAGATATGAAGAAGAAAGAAGTCCTTCAGGAGAAACAAATCCTTGCTATCCTAATAAAAAAGCAACTAGTCCAATGTACTATGACTACACAATTACTGATTCAACAGGAAGACCTGTTCCTTGCGAATATGTAAGGATTTCAGAATTCGTTGCAAGGTAAATGGAAAAACATATTTTACTTATTTTTTCTTTTGTTGTTGCTTTTTCTATTATTGGGCTTATTCTTATGCTTAAACCGGATATTTCTGCTATGGGGACTTATGGTGGTGGAATGCATGAAGGTTTTGCAACTAATGTTCTTACACAGAGAATTGTTAAGCCAGCAGGTGGTGATGGCGTTCCTAGAGAGACTGTTTTAAGAAAAGGTGCTTTAGAAAGTTTTGGCGGTGGTGCTTGCCCTAAAGGTTATATGCTTGCAAATAAACCTTCCTGTTTGTTTAAATCATGCATAGAAGTTGCAGAAGAATACAAAGGCGTCAATCCAGGAAAGTTATGCAAACCTTTAGAACAGCAATTTCCTGTCTATCCTGAAGAAGGAATTTTGAAGTAAATCTTAAGCGCTAATAACCTGGCAGAATTTATAAATTAACAATTTAAACCTAAAAGAATTTGACCATCAGCTCCAACAAGAAGGCCTTTTTGTATTAATTCATCTGTGTCTAATAATACTGTTCCAATTGTAGGTATATCTTCATTTTGTTCTCTTACTTTAGCAATTAGTTTTTCCAGGCTTAAATCCACTATTTTTCTATACCCCGACTCTCCAACTACTTTAGTTTGATTATATCTTCTTTTTTGGCCATAATTTACAACACAATCCTGCATAGTGCGTTTGTTATATCCCGCTGTCCGATAAATATCAGTACATATTTCAAAAAAATATTTTTCACCTGTTTTTGTGTCTTCAATAATTCCCGTCCCAGCATAACAATAATCTATTTCTAGTCTATCAAATATTGTGACTCTTTTTCCTACTTTAAATTTGCCAATATACCTGTTTCCTTTGACAGTTAAAACATCTCCCATATCTAAAAAATAATAGCGCCCAATATTTAAGTTTTTCTAATAGCTCCAGGGTGTGTTGAAATTCTAGTAAAAATTATATATCCCTCTTGCCACTAGTGTGGCAAAGAGGGGGTGGGGATCGGTCCCCCACCATGGTAAAGAAAAACAAACTGGTTAATAAAATTAAGCGTTTAATTAAACGCGCAGGC
>DAOVMP010000003.1 GCA_030630695.1 Candidatus Woesearchaeota archaeon | reverse complement strand
CTGGCTAAGCTAACAGGCTTTAAAGTCTTTCATAACCACTATGCGTTTGATCTAGTTAATTCTGTATTCCCATTTAACAAAGGTCCTTTTTGGAAACTCGTTGGAGATGTAAAATGGGTAGTAATAAAAAAAGCGGCGGAGACAAAACCCATTGATGGAATAATATACACATTCTGTTATGTTCCAGAAGATGACAAAAACATGAGAAAAATGGAAAAAATGCTCAAGAAAAATAAAGTTAAAATATGCTACGTTCAACTGACTGCTCACAAATCTTCGCTTTATCAAAGAGTAAGGAATGCCTCAAGAAAAAACTTTGGAAAAGTCAAAACAGTAAAAAGACTAAAAGAAGCATTTGATATGTGGGATTTTTTCCAAAAAATGCCATTCAAACCACTCTACAAATTTGACAACACAAAAATATCTGCAAGAAAAGTAGCACAAATGATAAAAAATCACTTTAAAATTTAATAAACATATTACAATTGAACAGAAGATTTAAAACCATTTTTCTTTAGAATTTATCTAAGTGATAGATTATCTGAGGCATTTCCACTTCCTACTACTAATATTCCTTCAAACACTCCATTAACAACAAATGGTGCAGGATAATCTGCCAATCCGAGTTTACCTAATTTAGGAGTCATTCTTCTCTCGGATTCGCCTCTAAAATATGACAATACTTTTTCATAAAGTCTTTCTTGCTGAACTTCATGATGGATTCTAGCATCTCGTGCGGCCTCTGCTGCATGCCAATGTATTCTTCTTGCAAATCTTTCTAATTTGCTTTTTACTTGAAAAGCTTCATTTTCTTTTCTCATTTCTTCTAAACGTTCTGTTCTTTCTGCTTTGTAAGCTTTTCTTTCAGCAATTCTTACAGGATCATTTTCATACGCTATTCTTGCAGCTATGATTTGTGCGCGGTTTTCTGCGCATATGGCAGAATATTCTGCACGTGCAGAAGCAAGTTCTACTTTTTCTAAATTTTGCTTCTGATTAGAATAAAATTGATTTTTTATGATTTTAGGAACAGCATAAAGTGCTGCAACAGAAAGTGTTGCTCCTAATATGGTGCCGTATAATACGTCTTTCATTAGTTGTCTGCGTCTCGATTGCCTTAATGATTGCCTTAATTCTTCTTGAAGTGTTTTTTCGTTTCCGTAAAGAGTATCTCCGTCGGCCATAGTGTATAATATAACTTCGAACTATTTAAAGATTTGTCTTTTCAAGTACTTTTATATACCTCAATGGTATTCTAATTAATATGAACAAACTTCCATTTGAAATGATTGAGAGAGAAATCTTGACTAAACAGCGTTGTAAAACAGATTCTAAATACGGTGGAGATCCGTACAAGAGATCTGTTGAAGAATTAATAAGCTGTGGAGTTGTAAACATTAACAAACCTGCAGGTCCGACTTCTCATATTGTTGCAGATCATGTTAAGCAAATTTTTAATATGAAAAAAGCAGGTCATTCAGGAACTTTAGATCCAGGTGTTACAGGTGTGCTCCCAATAGCTTTAGATAGAGCTACTAGAGTAACTCAAGTCTTGCTACCAGCAGGAAAAGAATATGTTGCATTGATGCATTTGCACAAACCTGTTGATTTAAAATTGTTAAAGAAAACTTTAAGAGAATTTATTGGAAAAATAGAACAGCTCCCGCCAATTAGATCTGCTGTGAGAAGACGATTAAGGCAAAGAACTATTTATTATTTAGAGATTCTAGAAGTTGAAGAACAGGAAGTTTTATTTAGAGTTGGATGTCAGGCAGGAACATACATAAGAAAGCTCTGCCACGATATTGGTAGAAAATTAAATACAGGAGCTCACATGGCGCAGCTTATAAGAACCAAAGCAGGTCCTTTTAAAGATACAGATATGATTTACCTCCAAGATTTAATAGATGCGTTGTGGTATTGGAAAAATGAAAATAAAGACTCGAAAATAAGAAAAATTATAAAACCAATTGAATATGCAATCAATCATATTTCTAAAGTTTGGATAAAGGATTTAGCAGTTGATACTGTTTGCCATGGTGCTGATTTAAAGATTCCTGGAATTTGTAAATTACATGATAATATAAAAAAAGATGATATTATTGCGATAATGACTTTAAAAAATGAATTAGTTGCGTTTGGCAAAGCAAGACTCTCAAGTGAAGAAATGATTTTAGCAGATAGAGGATTAGCAGTCAAGTCGCATAAGGTATTTCTAGAGACCAATGTTTATCCTAAGTTTAAGAAAGATTAATACGCCCTTGGTCTTTTATTAACATCAGAAATATAAATTAATTTATTGTTATAATTTACTGTGTATTGTATTCTATATTCTCCAACTCGGACTCTAAATATTTTTTCTTTTCTGTTTACAACTCTTTTCACATTTGTGGGAAAAGGATCAGTGGATAATTTTTCAATTTTGTTAATAATTCTGATAATAAGATTTTTATCCAATTTTTTTAAGAATTTTTTTGATTGGGGTGATAATTCTATATCAAACATTTATAATTCCAACTCTTTTTTAAATTCTGACAAAGGAGTAGTTTTGCCTTTTTTTAAGTCTTTAAGGCTTTGTTCAAATCTTTTTGCCTCTTCAATAGTCATGATTGTATCTGAATCAAACATGTGTTTTTTGATAAATCCCACTTCTTGTCTCAGAGTTTTTAGTTCATTATATACTTTCTTTAAATCAATTGCTTCAGTCATAACATATTAAATATATAGATAATATTTAAAACTTTTGGATTATTAGTAAAAGACACAAATTTTAGGATAATTATAGTGTCTTTTATTAGTTAGAAAACGACAACTATGGGCGATCTTTTTTTGTCGTTTTTGGTATTATGCAATCAAATACCTATCCACCTTTTAAAAGGGAATAATTATTTTTTATAAAAGTGGGAACATTCAATGTAGGATATATCTTGTCCAGATGTTCTTTTAGTCATTTTTGTTGCGCGCATAATTATTTCTTGTGCAAGTTGTTTTAATCGCATATCGTATAATTTCCATATTTTTGTTTTGTCTTGTAAAATAATAACCTTTACTTCATTATTTCCGATAAAATTAACAAAAGTTCTAGTATCTCTAGTTAAAATTATTCTATCAATTCCTAAATCTTTTTTCTGTTGCGCAATTTGATTAATAATATCCATATCTTCTGAATGGGAAAATAATCCTATTTCTTTATCATAAGTTAAAAAAGCACTGTGTCTAAAACCTCTTAATATCATTTGTAATGGTTTTAGATTATGCTCCAATACGAAAAATAAATGGCTATTCATTTTAAAAAAGAATTCATTTATGAATATAAACCTTTTGGTAAAGAATGTCCGCACCAGTCAGTATAATCTTTATTTACTTTATCATGAAATCGCATAAGAAATGCATAAGCCGCATCAATTGCTTCTGGCGGGATGATTGAATACATTTCCTTTAAAAGGAACTCTTTGGGATTTCCTAAAGACCAAGTATCAGCAACAATTTCGCAGGCAGTTGCGCGGGTTCCCTTAATACATGTTTTTCCACTTCTTCGAGTAGGATGATTTTCAATATAGTTTGCAATAAGTCTATCTATATACTCGTTATTAACCCCGCCGTTTGAAAAAAACAAATCCGGATTTTTAGCATATTGTTTAATCATTTGCCTCAAACGAGTTGTTAAAAATACTCCATTATTCCCAGTCATAGTAACTTTATTGTTTTAGAACTATTTAAAACTTTTGCATTATAAAGAGCTAATTAAAAGAAAAGTATTTAAATAAGTATTTTCTGCCTATATATATGCATATAGGTTTTGCAGAAAAAGCAGGTTTGGTAGCTTTAGCAGCTTTAGTTCCGTTTATTTTGCTGTATTTGATTAGACCAAGGCCTAAAACCTTGAAAATACCTTCTTTGATGTTTTTCAGTAAGCACTACGGAAGAAACAAATTATTATCATTTCTAAGAAACTTCATAAGAGACTGGTTATTTATTTTGCAATTACTTTTACTTTTAGCATTATTACTTTCAGTTGCAAAACCATATTCTGTTTATCCGCATGACATCACTGCAAAAAACACAGTTTTAGTTATTGATGTTTCTGCAAGCATGCAGGCTAAAGAAGGATTACAAACTAGATTTGATAAAGCTATTAAAAAAGCAAGAGCATCTGTTGGTTCAACAAATACTGTAATCTTAGCCAAAGGCATACCCTTAATAGCATTAAAAGAAGCATCTAGCAGTGACACTAGAGATTTCTTAAAAAAATTAAAACCGTTGGATACTGAATCAAGATTAGGTGACGCAATTATTTTAGCAGGCGAAGCACTAACAGAAGGAAGAGTAGTTGTAATAAGTGATTTTCAAAACACAGGAGGGCAGGATCCAGAAGTTGCGAAAAATGTTATAGAATCAAAAGGATTGGTCGTGAATTTTATCAATGTTGCAGAAAAGGAAATTTCAAATATTGGTTTTGTTGATTTGAATTTAGATGATAATCAGGTTACAGCATATATTAAGAATTTTAACAATGAACAAAAATCAATAACATTAAAAATAAATAGTGACTCAAAAGATTTAACAATTTCTGGAAATTCTGTTGAGCCGTATTCTTTTACAATTCCAAAAGGAATGACTAAACTAGTTATAACTAACAATGATGACTTCCAATTAGATAACACTTTGTATGTTTCTGCACCAGAAGAAGCAACAACAAAAGTTTTATTGGCGACAAATAATGAATCTATTTTCTTGAAAAACGCATTAGATGCGTCAGGATTGGTTACTGTTGATATAACAAGTCCTCCAGTATTTAAAACAGGTGATCATGATGTTTATGTTATTCATAATATAGATAAGAAAAAAATTCTTACAGGAACTTTTGACGATGTTTTACGTAAAGTTGAAAAAGGCGCTTCAGCAATCATTTGTGCTCAGGGAAATTCAGATAAAATAGATTATGGAGACTTATTACCTTTAAAATTAAGTGAAAAACAAGGAAAAGCATATTTAATCATTGATCAGATAAATAGGTTTACAAGAAATATTGATTTTGGTTCGGCGGTTGATTCTTTTTTCAAAGCAACAGAAACAAGAGGAATATCATTAGTCAGTGCAGATGAATCTCCTTTAATAGTTTTAGAAGAACGAGGAGCAGGAAAAATTGTTTATTATGGATTTTTAGAGACTGCTTCTGATTTTAAATTTTCTCCAAGCTATCCTATTTTCTGGACAGAATTGATTAAATACATGACTGATAAGCAGGAATTGTCTAATCTTAATTATAGGACAAAAGACACATTAATATTGAATTCTAAACAAAAGATAATTTTACCGTCGAGAAAGGCGGTGAAAAAATCAGCGCATTTGTTAGAACAATCAGGTATTTATGAGTTAAAAGACAGGAAATTAGCTGTTAATTTAGTAAATCCATTAGAGTCTGACCTTAACAGAAAGACAAGTTATGGAGCAAAGTCTGTTGATTATGAATTAAGACCTGTTAAAGAGGATAGAAAGTATGATTTTGAATTTACATTGATAATCATAGGGGCAATCTTATTAATTTTAGAATTATTTTACATTAAATTTAGAGGTGATGTATGAGTTTTAGTATTAAGGCTATTGAAAACTTGGCTTATACTTATTTGGAAAACCCATACGTATTGTTATTAATCATTCCGATAATAATTATTTTATATTTTATTCTGCGGAGAGATTTTGTAAAGATGAAGCAGGATCCTGATGTTGTTAAGAAAAAGAAAAAACTTCAGTGGATAATGTGGCTGACAAGATCATTGATGGCTTTGTTAATTTTAGTTGCGATTGCCTCGCCGTTTTATGACACCGAAAAAAAAATTGAAGGCGATCCATATATTAAAATTTTAATTGACAATTCTTCGTCTATGCAGTTATACCAAAGTGTTGGTTATGAACTTGCGCAAAGATTAGAGAAAAAATTGCCAGTTGAAGTGTATAGTTTTGCTTCTGCAGAGCATTCTGATGTTGGCGATGCGATTTTAGCTAATCTAAAACCAAGAGATAGTGTGATTTTAATATCTGATGGAAATGCTAATGTTGGTTCTAGTTTAGGAGATGTTGGTTTGTTTGCAGCACAATTAAATTCCACTGTTAATGCAGTTGAGCTTAATATAATTCATGATGATGCTGGTGTCATGGTTTTTGGTCCTGCAAAAACACAAGAAGGTGTTCCTAATACTTTTACTGTTTTGGTTTCAGAGGTTGGAAATCCAAAATACGAGTTAGAAGTTACTTTAGACGGGCAGTTAGTTAGATTAGATGAAAATAATCAGTTTGTAGATAAATTAAATTATGGTTATCATAAAATTATTGCAAAATTAATTACAAATGATCATTTTGCACAGAATAATGTTTTTTATAAAACTGTAAAGGTTGTTCCAAAGCCGAAAATATTCTATTTGACTGAAAAAGTGTCTCCTATGCATGCTTTGTTGAGTCAAATGTATATTGTTCAGTCTGGTTCTACTTTGCCAAGTTCGTTGGATGATTATTATGCTTTAGCTGTTAATAATATTCCTGCTCCTCAACTAGATCCTGTTTCTGACATCATTACTGATTTTGTTGCAGAAGGTAATGGAATGGTTGTTTTAGGCGGGCAAAATTCTTTTGACAAGGGGGATTACAGAACTTCTGTTTTTGAATCAATTCTGCCTGTTTTTGTTGGTGCGCCTGGTAAAAAAGAAGGTGAAATAAATATTATCTTGGTATTAGATATTTCTGGAAGCACTAGTGCTGCTTTTGGTGATAGCAAGACTGTTGATGTTGAAAAAGCATTGGCTATTGGTGTTTTAAATGATTTAAGTTTGCATGACAGATTAGGTATTGTTGCGTTTAATACCGAAGCTTACCTGGTGTCAGAGCCGTCTTATGTTTATGAAAAACAAGGATTAGAAGATAGATTAGCAAGATTATCAGACGGCGGTGGAACGTTTATAACTGCTGGTTTGATGAAAGCTATTGCTTTGTTGGAAAGATTGCAGGGAAGCAAGAATATTATTTTAATCAGTGATGGAAAAACACAAGGAGAAGGAGCAGTAAGAGATTCTGCAAGATTGGCACATAATCAGGGAATTAAAATTTATACTGTTGGTGTTGGTCCAACTACAAATGAACAGGTTATGCAGGATATTGCAGCTATTGCAAATGGTATTTATTTCAGGGCAACAGATAGTTCTAGATTAAAATTATTATTTGGTGATGTTGAAGAGCAGGATATTGGAGATACAATGGCAGTTATTGTTCTTAATCCAAATCATTTTATCACTGCAAATTATTATCCTGAATCTGCAATTCATGGTTTTAATAATGTTGTTCCTAAGACTTCTGCAAGATTATTATTAACAACAACTACTGGAGAGCCAGTTCTTACTGTATGGCGGATGGGTTTAGGAAGAATTGCTGTTTTAAGCACAGATGATGGAAGCGAATGGAATGGTGAAATGCTTAGTTCTAAAAATTCTAAGGTTGTTTCTAGAACATTTAATTGGGTTATTGGAGATCCTGATAGAAAATCAAAAGAATTTGTTGATGTGAGGGATACAAGAGTTTTTGAAACAACTGATTTGATTGTGCGTTCTGAAACCCCTCCAAAAGCAGAAGGTTATTCTTTTTACAAGACAGATGAAGATATATATTCTTCTGCAATCACTCCTTTAAAATCAGGTTTTAGTGAGGTTTTAGGAGCTACTTTTGCTGTTAATGCACCTTCTGAGTATGAGAACCTGGGTTTTAGTGATGAGTTGGAAGGTGTTGTGTTTAATACAGGTGGAAAAGTGTTTGACAAGGATGATATTGATGGTATGGTGGATCATACAATCACAAGATCAAGACGAGAAGTCATTACAAAAGAGAATTTCAGATGGCCTTTTGTCATGGCGGTTGTTATTTTGTTTTTGATAGAAATATTTATAAGGAGGATTATCAAACAAGAATAGGAGGTTAAAATGAGTTATATCACAAGAAACGCAAATATTTTGTTGTTATTTCTAATAATTATAAGCTCTACTGCTTTGGTTGGTGCAACTGTTTATTTTCAGAGTAATTTTGATAAGATTAATGAGGCATATGGATTGAAATTAGAGCAGTTGAATAAGATTTCAGAAGAGCTTGACAAGCAGAAGGTAACTCTTGAGTCTGTTTCTTCTGAATTGACTATTAAAACTGCTCGGGAACAGCAGTTAGGAGAGCAGTATCAGATAGTTAATACGGAAAAAGAGACTTTAGAAGGTGAAAACACTCAGTTAACTACGCAAAAAAATGCTTTAGAATCTGAACTTATTGAAACAGAATCTGCATTAGCAGGTGCTCAGAATTCTTTAGAAGCTTCAAAAGCATTAGTTGTTTCTTTACAGGTTGAGGTTGATGATCTTACTGCTGATAAGAATGCTCTTGCAAACCAAAGAGATGATTTGCAAACAGAGGTTAGTTGTTTAAGAAGTGCGAATGAAACAGAAGAGGCAGGTTGTTAATGGCTAAGAAGAAGAGTAAAAAAGAAAGAAAGCATTTATCTAAAGGGAAAGAGGAAGATAAAAAGAAAACTATTAACAAACCAAAGAAAAAAATACCCTTTTCAATTCCAGATTTTAGCAAATACATTCGTCCTGAAAAACAAGCTCCAACAAAAGGCAGACCTATTGCAAATGCTTTGAGAGAATTAAAAAAAACAGTTTTTCAGATAACTTTTTCTGTTTGCTGGCTTGATTGTTTGATTGTTTTTATGCTTTGTTTGCTGGTTTTAAAATTAGTTTCAGTTAATTGGTATTATTCAGTTGTTCCTGCTGTGATTTATGCTGTTATTCACATAAGAAGTCATGTTAAAAAAGCAACAGGTTTTTCTTATATTGAAGAAAAGATTCCTGAATTGAAAGAAAAAATTAGCACTGTTGCAGACAATTTATCCAGGGATAATCCTGTTATTGAAGAATTAAATAAAGATGTTCTTGCTGGAATGCATTTAATCAGAACTTCTTATTTTTTTAGTTTTAGCAGGTTGACGCGGGAATTATTAACTTTAGCTATTTTAGCTTTTTTAGTCACAGGTGTTGCTGCTTATGATGTTCAGTTTATTAATTTTAACAAAGTTATTGATGAAGTTGGTGATTTGAGATTGTTCAAAGGGCAATATGATATTAATGAGGATTTGTTAGAATATGAAGAAAATTTATCAGATGATATTTATGGCAATAAGTCTGTTGCTATTTTAGGTAATGAAGAATTAAAGCTTCAGATAAATCCTATTTTAAGTGATGTTGATATTTCAAAGATTGAAGATCCTAGGAAGAGAACTTTTAGGTCTTCTATGCCTAAGGAAATATCTGCGCAGACAGATGCAAGTTTTGAAGATTCAATTCCGAAGGATTATCAGAAGATTGTTAAAAATTATTTTAGGGACATAACAAAAACATGAAATGTTTTTGTTGCAGACGAAAATATGAAATATTTTCGGCGTGTAACTAAAATTTGAAGTGTAAAAAACGAATTTAAAAATACGATTAAACCAATTGAGGTGGAAAAATGAAACAACAAAAATTAAAATTTTTGAGCTTCATTTTTCCTCAAAGTGAAAATAAATTTAAAAATACGATTAAACTAATTGAGGTGGAAAAATGAAATTAGAAGAAACAAAAAAAACATTTGATCATATTATGCATGAGATGGGTAAAGTTATTGTTGGCCAGCATGAGGTTTTAAAGCAGATGCTTGTTGCTTTGCTGACTAATTCTCACGCTTTGTTAGAAGGTTATCCTGGTCTGGCTAAAACATTGTCTGTTAGAACAATGGCACGGTTGATGGATTTAAAATTCTCCAGAGTTCAGAATACTCCTGATTTGATGCCTTCTGATATTACTGGAACTTATATTATTGAAGAAACTAGTGGTAAAAGAAATTTTAAGTTTCAGCCAGGGCCTATTTTTGCTAATATTATTTTAGCTGATGAGATTAACAGAGCAACTCCTAAAACTCAGTCTGCTTTGCTGGAAGCAATGCAGGAGAAGCAGGTTACTGTTGGTAATTCTACTTTTGAGTTAGAACAGCCGTTTTTTGTTTTGGCAACTCAAAATCCTATTGAGCAGGAAGGTACTTATCCTTTGCCAGAAGCTCAGACAGATAGGTTTTTGTTGAAAATTAAGACTGAATATCCTAGTGCTGCTGAGGAATTGGAGATTGTGGATAGGTATGCTGTTGAGCAAAAGCCTGTTAAGCTAAAAGCTACTCTTAATAAGAATTCTTTGTTGTTTTTGCAGCAGATTGTTCGTCAGGTTCCGATTTCTTCTGATATTAAGAAGTATGCTGTTAATTTGGTGACTTCTACTAGGAATAAGAAGAACTTGATTGAGTATGGTGCTTCTCCTAGAGCAAGTATTGGTCTTGTGTTGGCTGCTAAAGCTCGTGCTTTATTAGAAGGACGTAAGTTTGTTTCTAAGCAGGATGTTATTGCAATGGCTTATCCTGTTTTAAGACACAGATTAATCTTGAGTTTTGAAGCAGAAAGACAGAATATGGATGTAGACGACGTAATAAAAACTCTAATCAAATAAAAATGATTGATACAAAATTCCTTCATCATTTGGATCGTCTTAGTTTAATCATTAACAAGCGTATGACTTCTAATTATATTGGTGAGCGTAAAGCAGTCTATGCTGGTCAGGGTTTAGTGTTTAAAGATCATGCTCAGTATGCTGTTGGTGATGATTTTAGGCGTATTGATTGGAGAGCTTTTGCCAGGACTGATAGATTGTTTGTTAAACGTTTTGAAGAAGAGCGTAATTTGGTTGTTCATGTAATTGTTGATTTTAGTTCTAGTATGGATTTTGGTTCTAAAAGAACTTCTAAAGCAGATTATGCTTCAATGTTTGGCTTGGGTTTTGCTTACATGGCTTTGAAAAACAATGAGAAATTTGTTT
>DAOVMP010000074.1 GCA_030630695.1 Candidatus Woesearchaeota archaeon | reverse complement strand
TCAAAAGTTTTTTTTGTTATTAAATAACCTTTTTTAAATTCTTTTAGTGCTCTGTAATCTTTTGCTTTTATTTTTTCCTTATATTTTACTTCGAAAGCGGCAGCTTTGTAAACAAAGTCTACTTCTTTGGTTTTGGATTTATTTGTCCAATAATAAATTATATCTTTATAATCATATATGTTGGATTTAATTCTTTGATAAGTGATATTAATCAAATGGTTTAGTAAAACACCTTCTGATAATTTATCTACATTGTTATTGAGGTATTTTTTATAAATCTGAAAATTATTTTCTGTACTGTGCACCCATTTATAGCATGCTGAGCATATGAAGGGGTCAGAAAAATAAATCTTTTTTGATTTGGGGAAATCTGGAATTTTTTTGTTGAAATCCATCTTGTATAAAATGTTAAAAACGAACATTTCCTCGATCGCATTAACGTATTTTGATATAGTATGATGGGAATCGATATCAGTTCCTGATTTTATGGAAGACCATGACAGCTCACTTGTGTAAGACTCAATAACTTTTCTTATAATCTGTTTTGAAAAATTTTCTTTTAGATCCCATTTGGCTAAATCGCCAATTATCCATTTTAGGTATACATCATAAGAAGGGTCAGATATTTCTCCTGTCGTAACGAATTCGTTGATTATTTTCAGGAACCCGCCTGTTAGCAGATATTTATTATATTCCTGGTTAAGCATCTTCGAGTTTAGTTTAAGTATAGCAATGTTTTTTTTAAAACTGTCTGTTAGTTGAATATTTTTCCCGACAGCCTTTAAATATTGGCTAAATGTCAGCGGAAACATAACAAAATGCCTTTTCCCTTCATCACCTCTGCCAGGAAGTTGTTCAACACTTCTTTTGATATCTATGGAATGTGAACCTGATAAGATAACTGCACATTTGCTAAACTTGCCTGAATCATAAAGGTGCTTTATGCCTCTCTGCCATTCTTTGACATAGGGAATTTCATCTAAGAAAATATATCTTTCCCTATTAGTATCTGCCAGTTCTAAGAACAATTCTATTAGTTCAATGAGTTCTTCAAAGTTCTTAATATCGTCGCAGGAATAAAAGAATATGTTTTTTGGGTTATTGTTTTCTATCAAGTTTTTTATTTTTTGTTTTATCCATGTTGTTTTGCCTACTTGTCTAGGTCCTCTTAGACTGTATATTCCTTGGTTTAAAGTTTTTATTATTTGGTAGTGCCATTTTATTTTTTGCTTTTCAAGTTTAATCAGATGGATATCTTGGTCAATTAATTTCTTGTTTTCCCACCAAGGATTTGCTTCCTTTAACTTTGAATAATCCATCTTTCTATTACTAATTTTTAACTATATAAATTTTACGATTTATTGGCAATCAAATGCCCATATTTCAAGATTTATTGGTAATTAAATGCCAATAATTCATCCTGTTCATACCCATAATCAACAACAGGAAACATAGAAGACTGGACAGTAAGCCTAACCACATAAAAAGTGAAAAAAACATGAAACATAAAATGATAAAATTAAAATGTATAGTGTAGTATACAAAATTATATAAATATGTTCAGTGTATAGTTTAAAATGGATTATAAAAAAATAATAGTTCAATGGAAAGAGGTCAGCATTCCAAACGCTTTGCATAGAAATATTAAAATAAACCTTAATACAGATTTTATTTCAACAATAACAGGCCCAAGAAGGAGTGGAAAGACATACTTATGCTTCTATTTAATAAAAAAATTATTAAAAAACGTTTCAAAAGAAAACATATTATATATAAATTTTGAAGATGAAAAATTATTAGAATCAAACGCATCAGATATAGACAGCTTATTAAATACTTACTATGAATTATCTGATGTAAACAGTAAACAAAAATTTTACTTATTTTTAGATGAAATTCAAGTCGTCAAAAACTGGGATGTTTGGATTAGAAGGATACATGAAACCAAGAAAAATATAAAGCTTATCTTAACAGGCTCTTCATCAAAATTATTAAGCAAAGAGATTTCAACAAAATTAAGAGGCAGAGCAATAAACATAGAGATCCTGCCTTTAAGCTTTAAAGAAATATTAGACTGGAAACATGTAAGCTATAATATAAAAACAATAGAACATAGCAAAGACAGGTTCAAGATTAAAAAATTGTTCACAAACTATCTGGCTAATGGGGGCTATCCCGCAATAATATTAAACGCAGAGCAAAAAAACACTATTCTGCAAAACTACTATGAATCTGTGATATTTAAGGATATTGTTGAAAGATACCATATAAAAGAAGTTAAAAAATTAAAAATAATTGCTATGCTCCTTTTTGAATCTTTAAGCAAAAATATCTCTTATAACAAAATAGCAAACAAGCTAAAATCTTTAGGATTTGATGTGAGCAAAAATACAATAATAAACTATATTTCCTATTTTGAAGATGCTTACCTATTTTTTCAAAACCTGAAATATGAATACTCATTAACAAAACAGATTGGAGCAATAAAAAAAATATACTGTATAGACAATGGATTAGTAAATGCTGTAAGTTTTAAATTCTCAGATGATGTTGGCAGAGCATTTGAAAATATAGTGTATATTGAGCTGAAAAGAAGAAAAAAAGAGGTTTACTACTGTAAATCAAAATATGAATGTGATTTTATAATAAATGAAAAAAATAAAATCGTAAATGCTGTTCAGGTTTGCTATAAGCCTTATGATAAAAAAACCAGGGAAAGGGAACTAAATGGGTTGCTTGAGGCTATGAATAAATTCAAACTAAAAAAGGGCCTGATAATAACAGAGAATGAATCCAGAATTGAAAAGTTGGATAGGAAAGAAATCACTTACACCCCTTTATGGAAATGGCTACTTGAATAGATTTTCGGGATACTCAACAACAGGAACACGAAATTATAATATTACTATAATATAATTAACTTTAAATATGTTTAATACTTCTAAATAATTAAAAATGAGGGTTCAGAGAGAGAGAGAGAGAGAGAGAGAGAGAGAGAGAAATTATTCTAAAATCCCTAAAGGATATTACTTAATTTTTTTAATAATAGCTTTATCAATAATACCTGCTGTTCAGGCAGGATTCTTTGAAAGCCTTTTAAAAATTACGGGCTGGGCATCTACTAGCGACACAACAGAGCCTTCTGTATCAGTAAAGAATGATACTATGGTTATGCTTGCAATCTACGTGCCTACAGTTACTCTTACAGAAGTTACAATCACAAATGTTGAGATGTCCTACATTGTTGACCATCCAAGAGGGACAGGCTACTTAATAAATGAATCAACCAATGTCTCGTTTTACAAATCTGGAGAAACAACCAGAGTTAACGACACATCTACAATAGCTACTGCTTGCGTAGCAGTAGTTGAAGGAAGCAACGCCACCACTCTGAACTATACTTGCACTGTTACTATGTGGTATTGGGATATTGAGGGAACATGGACAGTAGAAGCAATGGCAGGAGATAACAAGACTAATGTCACAGACACCACAACTTTTAGTGTTAATACTTTGTCTGCTATGAATATGACTCCAACAACTCTTACTTGGAATGAGCTTTACATAGGTGATACTGATAATCTTGCTAACAACACGCCTGTTATAGTTACGAATACTGGCAACCAGAATGTTACTGCTATAAATGTTGAGGCTATCAATCTTATCGGAGAAACTTATGGCGATTATTGGATACAGGCAGAAAACTTCACAGTCCATACAGCAAACGCTTGTAATACAGGCACTTTAATGGTGAATGATACAGCTACAACTGTAAGCGGCGCAGAGATAACCCGTGGCGAGGCAGCAACAGATAACTTATACGTCTGCTTAGAAGAAGTCAATAGCAGCATTCTCGAACAAATATATTCAACAACAGGAAACATAGAAGACTGGACAGTAAGCATAACCACATAAAAAGTGAAAAAAACCTGAAATATAGACTGTGAACAAGCTTTTTTTTAGTAAGCTAAAAAGTTATCAACAGTCTATTCAAGAACAGGAGACTTTT
>DAOVMP010000109.1 GCA_030630695.1 Candidatus Woesearchaeota archaeon | reverse complement strand
TGAGTTTAATTTAGTTGATTTATATTCTCAAATGGAATCTATGCGTAAAATGGGTCCTTTAAGTAAAGTTATGGAAATGATTCCTGGAATGGGGCAATTAAAACTTCCTAAAGATGCTTTGAAAGTTCAGGAAGGTAAATTAAAAAAATGGAAGTTTGCAATGAATTCTATGACTAAGAAAGAATTAGAAGAGCCAGAAACAATTGATGGAAGCAGAATTGATAGAATAAGCAAAGGCGCAGGAGTTTCTGTTTCAGAAGTCAGAGAACTTATAAAACAACACAGACAATCTAAAAAATTAGTTAAAATGATGAAAGGAACAGATTCGCCGGATAAATTAATGAAGAAATTCAAAGGCAAAATGCCTAAAGGGTTTAAGTTTTAATTCACATATTTCTCATCTACTTTTTTCATTACAACATCCCATAACGCTTCTAAAGAATGAATATATGGTCTTCTTCTTTTTTTCTCTACTGTCTCTCTTCTTATTTCTTCTGTTTTAACACAACAGAGTTCTAATGCATATCCTAAATCTAAAATTAATCCTAAATTATGGTTTTGTATCATTTTCTTATCAACTCCGCTTTCTTAATTATAAATGTTCCGCAGTTATCTTTAAAATCAATTTCAGAATCTTTTATTAAAATTTTTTGCTTGAAAAAAGGAGCATCTAATACTGTTGTTTCGATTTCTCCTCCTTCGCCTGCAGGATGAATTTGAATCTCTTCCTGTAATTTCTTCAACATTCTAATTATCTCATCATCAATTCTTTTTCCTAACCATTCTTTTCCTATTTTATCAGCAAACACTCCAGATATGATTACGTTGAATTCTTTTAATTCATTTAACAATTCGATTTGATCCATTTGCCATAAAGGATTGATGCATTCTAATCCTAACTCAGAGCATATTTTTGCTATTCTGCTTCGCTGATACTCCGATTTTACAGCGCCAGTTACAATTCCTTCAATAGAATACTTTTCTTTTGCTTGTTTTATGGCTTCT
This sequence comes from Candidatus Woesearchaeota archaeon, assembly GCA_030630695.1. Classification (GTDB taxonomy): domain Archaea; phylum Nanobdellota; class Nanobdellia; order Woesearchaeales; family ARS49; genus WJKI01. The sequence continues at coordinate 2,086 of DAOVMP010000109.1, read as the reverse complement.
GTTAGTTGAACTAATTCTTCCTCTTTTATTCCAGGCGTATCAACTTTTATCAAAGGCAATCTTATTGCTTCTGCCTGCATATCAACTAATTCAATATTTGGAACATGAAACATATAACTCTCTGGATTTGAAGAAATAAGACTAATCAAACAGACAACTGAATGATTCTTCATAGCTTTATGCATTGCTAAACAGCTGTCTTTCCCGCCTGAAAACAATACTCCTAGTTTCATAGTAAATAAAGAAGGAGAGTTATTTATAAAAGTTAGGTTAGCATTACCTTTTTAAACTGCCATAATTTATGTAGTAATTAAGGTGAATATATGCATTTGAATGATTTATTAACAAAATTAGGCGGTGGAGCCAAAGTTGTTGGTGGATATATTAGTGAAGTTAATAGAGATCAAAATAATATTACAGTTGAACGATATGATTCTGAAAATTCTTGCGGAACAACAATTCCATTATCAGAAATAGGTATAGAAGAACTAAATTTAAGAAAAACTAGCAAAAGATATTTAAAAAAGAAAAAACACCCAGTAATAATGTTCTTAACACATGAGTTAGCAATTCCATCAGATATATATGATGCAGTAACAGGGAAACCAATTCATATAGAAAAAAGACTTAGAGATAAAACATGTTAAGAGAAATATATTTGTCAGTATTATTAGCAATTACCGCCGGTATTGCAATCTACGGCATAGCGTCAGTTCCAATTTACGCCTTAGCTCCAAATTTTAAAGGATTCTTATTCAGCATATTCCTATTTATAGCAGGAATGAGTTATATGAAACACTTAACTAGTTAGAATTAATTCAATTTAATTAAGATAATAATGATTTTTTTTTCTTACCGCAGGTAAAGAATTTAAAAATTCTAAAACTTTTTCTTTATCTGCACATCTCCATATCATACTAATAGTAGTGCCGCCATTATCTTTGTCAAAAAGCCGATAATCAAAATTATCAGTAGGATGAGAGAGAAGGTGTGAATTTACAACTTCTCTTATTGCCAAGACAACATCAGATGGTTGTTTCAGTGAGTCACCAATATACTGCAAAGTGCAAGGTTCTGAAAAAATTAAACAATCATTTGTGCCTTTTACTCTTTCTCGTAATTGTCGAAAAGTCTGATTAATGGTTAATTCATCCATTAAAATACGGAACAGAACATACTTTATAAACTTTACTCCTCTATAATCAACTTACCTTTATCTGCTTTGATTTTAATTTCTTTTTCATCATCGAATTTGGTTAATCTTGTAACAAATTCAGGCAAGAGTATTCTTTCTCCGCGCAAATCTAATTTAGCTAGAATTTCTTGAGCTGGTAAAAACTCTTTAACTACTCTTTTGCTCGTTTCTTTGATTCCTGCTTCCTTTCTTTTCTTGGTTTCTTCAAATAAATACTTGGCAATTTTATCTGCAATATCAACTTTAGTTGCTTTAGTAATACCTTGCAGTCCAGGTGATAAGTTAATCTCTAGAACCAATGGTCCTCGCATGCTTTCAAGAACATCTACTCCACAAATTGAAACTCCTAAAGCTTTTGCAGCTTCAATTGCTACTTTTTGTGTTTTCCTGTCCAATATTGTGGCTTTTCCTGTTCCGCCTGCATGAATATTTGAACGGGTTTCACCTTTAATTGCAGTTCGTTTCATTGCTGCAACAACTCGATCACCTACAACAAAAGCACGAGTATCTTTACCGCCGGTATCTATAAATTCTTGAAGTAAAAAAGGTTGTTTTAGCATTGCTAACGCATCGATCATAGATGCTGCGCTTTCATGGCTGTCTGCTACCATAACACCTTTGCCATGTGTTCCCGCAGGCATTTTAATTATAATAGGGCAGGTCATTTTTTTAAGAACTGTTTTAGCTGATTCTGCTGTTGTTGCTACATATGTTTCCGGCATTGGTACTTTTCCGCGTTGTAATTTAATATGTGTTAATAATTTATCATGTCCTGAAGTAAATGCTTCAGATTCAATAGGCATAAAACAAGTTGAACTTATCATTGTTGTTATAGATCTTAATAAATTTGAGAACCGAAATGAACCTTTTGCATAAATACAGTCATATTCT
>DAOVMP010000068.1 GCA_030630695.1 Candidatus Woesearchaeota archaeon | reverse complement strand
CTTTTAAAATGGATATAATTTATTTTTTAGACGAATTCAAAGAACGTTTTGGGGAAGTTAAAATAGATTTGGATAGACTGAGAAAAAAATATCCTGAGAAAAATATTTTAGATGTTACAATAAATCCTTATGTTTCATTGGATGATTTGAGAAAAACCGGTCAAGAGATTGGAATGAATGAGCAAGAAGTTGAAAGATTTCATAGAGATTTACAAGAAACTGCTAGAGATCTTCCTGATGCTCCGGGATGTTTACCATTGAATAAAATACTGGATTATGTAGAAGGGATAACATCTGAGATAGAAAATAAAAAGTATTATAAACATCTTATTCATTGTGAAAAATGTCAGGAAGTTTTGTTCAGTACAGCGTGGTTTATGCGTGAACCATAAAAAAAGGCGATATAGTGAAGATAAATAATCTAAACCAAAACTCTAGATTAACTGATTTTGAAGTTATAAAAGACATGGTGATTGCTAATTCTATTAAAAAAATGAAGAAAAACTCTAAAAAAAGAGTAGAACATCAGGAGAAATTACTCTCTGAATTTTAGTAAGTTTTATATACTTTTATCTCTATTTTTTATTAAAAAATGGTGTTTAAGAACAACAATCCTTCATTTTACTTTGGTTTGATTCTACTAGCTACTTTTGGTTTATTTATAGGTAGTTTTTTTGTTTCTAATACAGGTGCTTTGACTTCTGTTGGAGCTTCTATTTCAAGAGAAGGAGTAGTTGTTGGTTATTTTGAGATAGAACAGGGGCAGATAGCTAGAGATTTTAGTGCTGCGGTTTCAAGAAATACTAAAGGTTGGGGAATTTATAATGCAAAGATAGTTAATGGACAAGCAGTTGCAAGGAGTTATATTCCTATCTACCATACAACGTATGGTGATCTTTCTGGTTTTGCTTTAGGCGCAGGTCAATATGTTACTATGGTTGATGGCTGGCCAGGCGCAGATGTTAAAGTTTACTACAATATTGAATAAGTTTTATATACTCTTAGAATTTATTTCTTCTTATGCCAGCGTCGCATAATCTGGTATTGCGACGGTCTCGAAATTCATAATGAGAGAACCGTTTTCCGTAAGGATATCTCGGTTCAAATCCGAGCGCTGGCGTTAATTTTTTATCAAAATTTTTAATAGAATCAGTATAAAAAAATAAAAAAAGAAGAGTTATTTCTTCTTTTTAGCTTTTCTTCTCTTTGGTTTTGCTTTCTTTTTAGCTTTAACCAGAGCTCTTTTTCTTTTTTCAATAGCTCTTATTTTTCTCTTGCAAACAGAAATTGCTTTTATGCAAGCTCTTGGGTTTTTTGGTAGTTTTGCCATATATTTCACCTCTTTTTATCAAAAATCTTTATTTTCGACTTAATTATATATAAAATCGTTTTTCTCATATAAAAACCTTTCGGAAAAGTTTTACTTTTCCAAATCCAGAAAATTTTAATTTTTTTCCGGTTTTGATAACTTTTTTATTTTTTTAGCACTTTTTTTAGAAAAAATTTATTTTTTTAAGAAATTTTTATTTTTTATGCATAAAACAATCTAGTGATGCTAAGAATGTGGGTGTGAATTTTCTTTTGCCTTTTTTAATCTGCTTAGCTAATTTAGATTTGCTCATCCATTCCATTGATCCTACTTCGCCGTCATTTATTTCTGGTTTTTTCTTTGTAAATAATACAAATAATTGTGCAAAATAGTGTTCTTGTCCGAATTTTACTTCGAATTTGCATCTTTCTTGAAGTTCTTCTAGTCTAATTACTATTCCTAGTTCTTCTTCTATTTCTCTAATAGCTGTTTCTTCATAACTTTCGTCTTTAAGAACATGTCCAGAAACAGATGCTTCGTAATAAGAAGGATATTCATCTTTAGAAGAGCTTCTTTTCTGAACTAATATCTCTCCGTGAGTGTTAAATATAAAAATATGAACTACGCGATGTCGCAATCCTTTAGCATGGCAGATTTCACGAGTAGTAGAATCTATAATTTCGTCTTTTTTGTTAACTATTGGAAATATTTCCATAGTATAATAGTAGAAGTAATAGTATTTATGTGTTTCCCTTAATAATGATTATTTTGCGGATTCAATTTTAGGAAGTATATATCCTCTTAAAATCAATTCTTCTGTAGAATACGTTTCAAGGTGTTCTGAGTGTTTTTTGTTTAATGCAAGTATTAAAGGCATATTTTCTTGTTTTGCTTGATACTGCATGCCTTTTGCATGAAAATATCCATAAATTACAACTATTCCTTTTTCCTTTTTAAGTGCTTCTTTTGTTGCGTTAATAACGACCTTCTCACGATTAGTATACATTAATTTAGTAAGTGTTTCCAAATTTTTCTTAACAGAAGCATTCATTTGTTTTTGACATTTATTACGTAAATTACTTATGTACTCAATTGATTCTTTTCTTTTCATTGCATCAATCATTTTTTGTACATATCCTCGGAATTCTTTTCTAATAGGTCTATGTATTCGTTGTAGATCTGCATACGCTTCTGAAGAATCAGAGTATAATGTCCATTCTCTGCTATTTAGTATGTGTTGAATAATCGGAGCATAGGTGTCTTTTGCATGCGCAGGAAGTGCTCTAATTTTTTTATTTTTATTATAATCTTCAACAGTTAGTGGAAAAGTACCTTCAATAAATAATGCTCTTATACCATATTTATCATACGCTTCAAATGCTGCTTGTGCAACTTCTGCTATATTTGTTATATTTGTATCTTTATGGGTTGTTAATGCTCCGACTTGTAATGTACTGTTGGGGTGTTGTTGTCCGATAAATACAATTGGTTTGCCTTTTTCAGAACTGTGTGAAATGGGCATGTTGCCGAGTTGAGATGCTTCCCAAATTGACGCTTGTTGAACAATACTTAAATTTTCGCGATTTGAAAATAAAGAGTAAGTAACACCTGCGATAGTTATTCCTGCTAAAACTATGCCTGCAGTAATTAAGTTTGAGCTTTTTTTCTTACTTACCATCTTAAATAAGACAGTATCTTAATATAAAAAGCTGATGGTAGAAATACGTTTGCGCAGGGCTTAAACATCAATCATTTCTATCTCAATATTAAGTCCTTCGGGTATTGGAACTCTCATTACTAACCGTAAAGCTCTTTCATCTAGACCTAGATCAATTAAACGTTTGTGTATTCTCATCTCAAAGCGTTCAAATGTTTCAGAACCGTCTCCGCATGGAGATCTTCGAGTGGTTATACGTAATTTTTTAGTTGGTAATGGTATAGGTCCGCGCATATCGACCCCGGTCTTATCAGAAATATCTTTAATATAATCGCATGTTTGATTCAGTTTTGTTATATCGACACTAGCCAATTTAATTCGTGCTTTTTGCATATTTCCTCAAAAGGTAAAAAATAAAATAAAAAGCCTTTTACATTGCTTTTTTAACTAAGTCTATGCACATACCTGCAGCGACTGTTTGTCCGCTATCTCGGATAGCGAACCTTGACATCTGAGGTATTTCTTTCTGTGTTTCTATGCATAATGGCTGCATAGGTTTGATTTTAACAATTGCAGCGTCTCCGTTTTTGATAAAGTCCGGATTTTCTGCTAGTGTTTCACCAGTTGCTGGATTGATTTTTTTAACAATTTCTGTTATCTGGCATGCAACCTGTGCTGTATGTAAGTGGAATACTGGTGTGTATCCTACTGTCATAACAGTTGGGTGATTTAAAACAACGATTTGTGCTGTGAATTCTGTTGCTACAGTTGGTACATTGTCTACATTACCTAGTACATCTCCTCTAGCAATATCTTTTTGTTCAAGTCCTCTGATATTGAATCCTACATTGTCTCCAGGTTCTGCTTGCTGAAGTTGTTCGTGATGCATTTCAACAGATTTTACTTCTCCTGTTACGCCTTTTCCTTCTCTTCCTGGAACAACGATTATTTTGGCTCCAACTTTCATTACACCTGTTAATACTTTTCCAACTGGAACTACTCCGATTCCTTTAATACTGTAAACGTCTTGTAAAGGTAGTCTTAATGGTAGATCTGTTGGTTTTTCAGGTGCGTTTAATTTTCCAAGTGCTTCTAATAGTGTTGGTCCTGTGTACCAAGGCATTTTTTCAGATTTTTTAGTTATGTTTTCTCCTGGGAATGCTGCCTCAGGGAGGTATTGTACTTGGTCAGGT
>DAOVMP010000084.1 GCA_030630695.1 Candidatus Woesearchaeota archaeon | reverse complement strand
ATCCGAATAAAGAATTCAGTTTAACTGATTTAGCCAAAGAAGCAGGAGTTGCAAAAGCAAATATTGGGCATATTTTGGATGAATTTCAAAAAATAGAACTGATTACTATTGAAAAACTAAGTAAAATATGGCGTATAAAAGCAAACCAAACAAATTTGCTTTATATCAGAAGTAAAATAATATATAATCTAAATTTTATTTACAGCAGTGGACTAGTAGATTTCTTAATTGATTACTTCCAAAATCCGAAAGCAATAATAGTATTTGGCAGTTTTAGAAAAGGAGATGATATATCCAACTCAGATATCGACATTGCAATAGAATCAGATAAAGAAAAAGAATACAAAAGTATTGGATTGAGAGAACTATCTGAATTAGAAAAAAATATTGGAAGAAGGATTCAGATACATATTTTTAATAAGAAAAACATAGATCTTAATGTGTTTAATAACATAGCAAACGGTATTTTACTATGGGGCTTTCTAGAGGTAAATAAATGAAAAAAGAATACATTCGACTCTGGATTAAAACAGGAATATTACGACCAAGACAAAAAGACCAAGAAAAAGTAAAGTCAATGATACAATCTGCTGAGATAAATGCAAAAGTCACAAAAAATATTAAACTCAATAATGATACAGCAACATTAATATTCCGAGAGATTTACGAATCAATCAGGCAACTTGGAGATGCAAAATTATGGTTTTTAGGATATGAACCTACAAACCATGAAATAAGCATCGAAGCCTTAAAAGATTTAGATATAAAAGAAAAAATAAAACTAAACTCGCTGGACAGATTCAAGAAAATAAGACATGATATAAACTATCGTGGATTTAGAGCATCAACAAATCAGGCAGAAGAAATTATTGAATTCTGGAACAAATGCGGAGAAGAAATTATCAAAATACTGAAAAAAGAAATATAAAAAAATCTTTCTATTTTTATATTATTAAGCAGTTCTTTTTAAGTCGTTTCTTCTTTGCTCAAAATAGCTCTTATTGTATTTTCCTAGAACAACACTTGTGTCTGAAGGTTTATAATTATTAGGTACAGGAAAACAAGAACCTCCTAACATACGAGATTGAATATATGCGAAGGTGTATTCTACTCCGTTACTTGCATACAAGAAATCTAATGTTTTTATTATTCTTTCAACTAAATCTAAGTCTTGAATTTTTTCAGGATCCTCTCTTAATGAACAAACTGGTTTCATAAGTATAATCATAGGGAGTCTATCTATTTTTCCATTACCACAAAATTAAATTATTTTTGTTCTTTTTTTAGCCTTAATTTTTTTGTAGTAATCTCTTGTGAAATAACAAAGAATAAACGGCGCACTATCTCTTTGGCCGTATTGATTTTGTGCAAATGTTAATGTAATTACTCTATTAACCTGGCCGCCTTCTGGATGAAATTCTTGTGCTATTACATAGGCACCATTTTTTCCTTCTTTTGTTCTAGAATCTAACAATTTTAAAAGTATTTCAAGTTCCTTTTCATTTGGATTTTCTATATCTATAGTATCTAATTCTTTTTCTTTAATCATGTTAAGTATAATAGATGTTAAACTATTTAAAGCTTACTATGTTATAATCTATCTATGTATGTTGATATTAAATAATTATTAGCGTAGACAGGTATTTCTCTAAGTTGTCGGCCAAATTTATTTTTTAAAACATTAAATGCAGAATTCTTCTTTAATTTTATTGTTGTTTTATGAGTCAGCGCATTAATTTCATCATCATGTTTTATTAATGATAATTTTTGACACTTTATAAAATCGTTTAGAGATTCTTCTATAAACGTTTCAAAATCTCTTCCTAAGATTATACATGGAACCGCATCTGCTAGTGGATATGCTCTTGTATTCAGGATTTCTTCTCCTTCTTGAGAATATTTAGGAAATCCTGATTTATCCATTTTAAATCTATATACTTTTTCACGAAGCAATTTTAAAACTGTTTTGGCTTCTTCTTTTGATTTTATATTTAAACTTATTTCAAATCCATTGATTTCTTTAATACCTATGTGTCTATATTTTGAATTCTGATTAAGGATATCTTTGACATATTTTGATTGTTCTACGATTTCTATAGGTACGTTTTCACCAGATATAAAATCAAAATAAATCGTATTTTTATCTAATTTATTTGTTTGCGGATCTCTTTGTATTATAAAATTAGGTCTTGAGAGATATATTGCATTCTTTTTTCTTATAAACGGAATTTCATCTGTTCTTTCTTCCAAAAGCAAAGATTTAGTGATTCTATTTGATAGTAAATCTTCTTTGACTTTTTCTTTTAATTTTTTCGCTCTATGTAAAAAACTCATTGCAATAACTAATTTTTCTGACGGTATAGCTTTATTATAATAATTAAATCCTGTTAATACTCTACTCTGAAAATCTTCTGTTCCCATTAATTTTCCTAATTCTACTCTTAATACTTGAATTTCGAGATTTGAAAAATGGTTAAAATTTTCCATAGAGAACGTAAGCTTTGCTTGCTTTATAAAGCTTCGGTTTATTTGTCACCAGAAAGTAATGATAATTTACCGTATCCTAATCGTCTCTAAATTTCTTGGAGCTACAGTCTCAATCCTGCCTAACTTATGAATAGAAGAAGCCAAATCCAGAATTCTTGAGTGTTCACCGTGAACTACAACCACTTTTTTAGGTTTAGGATCACACTTGAAAACATAATTTATTAATTGCTTACGATCAGAATGACCAGTGATTTCAATCTTATGAACCTCCATCTTAATAGGGGTTACTTCTTGTTTAGTGCCTAATTGAGTAACTAATTCTCTTAAACCCGACTGAATTCTTTTACCTAAACTACCTTCAGCCAAGAAACATGAAAAAACCAAAGAATTTTTCGGATTATCAGCCAAATGCTTCAAATACTCAACAGAAGGCCCGCCAACCATCATACCAGAAGTAGCTAAAATAACACAAGGACCTTTTTCCTCAATAACTTCTAATCTTTCTTTTTGAGAACCGATTCTTTTAAAAATTGGTGATAAAAAAGGATTTTGATCCTTATGAAAAATCAGTTTACGAATATTTCTATTCAAAAACTCAGGATAAGCAGTATGTATAGCAGTAACATCCCAAACCATTCCATCAATATAAACAGGAATGTCTTCTAATTCATTATTTCTAACCATTGATTCAACCATAACCATAACTTCCTGAGCTCTACCAGAACCTAAAACAGGCATTAAAATCTTGCCACCCCTTTTCACAGTCTCTTTAATAATATTTTTAAGAAATTCATCCTGTTCTCTAGTAGGAGGCATAACATTAGCTTTACCACCATAAGTTCCTTCTGTAATCAAAGTTTCCAATCTGGGAAAATGAGTATGAGCTGGCTCTAATAATTCTGTCTTACCAAACTTTAAGTCACCAGTATACAACATATTATGCAAACCATTGCCAATATGTAAATGCAACATTGCACTGCCTAAAATATGACCAGAATTATACATTGTTAAACGAACATCAGGAGTAATATCTGTAACCTCTTCAAAATCTAAAGTAATAGTATGCTTAACCATTTCTTTAATATCATCAATATCATAAGGAGGATTTTTATTCTCAGACTTCATAATCTTAACATAATCCAAAACCAGCAAAGACATAACATCCCTTGTAGGAACAGTGCAATAAACAGGACCTCTATAACCAAACTTGAACAAATAAGGAACAAAACCAGAATGATCCAAGTGAGAATGCGTAACAATAACAGCATCTAAATCCTGAATATTAAATTCCGGCACATCTAACATTGGAAAAGCATCAGAACCTTCACCGGCAACATTAATACCACAATCCATCATAACTCTTGACTCT